>NZ_JBHUUX010000020.1:0-85883 GCF_042670845.1 Promicromonospora sp. NPDC057138
CAGGGTCCGCGTGCCGCGCGAAGTACCGCACCAGACCACGGAACCGGTCCGGACCGTTCTGCGTCGACCAGTCCAGCAGCTGCTCCTCCCACGTCCATGACCCAGCCCCAGCAGGCTCAGCAGGCTCAGCAGGGTCGTCCGACGTGCGTTCGCCCGGGGTGGGCGCGTCACCGTCGTCGGCATCCGTGCCACCAGTTCCGGGCCCGTCGGTGGCAGGCTCGTCGGGTGCGGCTGGTTCGACGAGGCCCACGTCGACCGCGGGCGCGCCGAGCGCTTCGATACGCTCGGGGCTGGTGGTCGCGACATCGACCAGGGCCCGGACCTTGTCCCTGCCGATCCGACCGGCCAAGGCCGCGGTCAGCGTCGCGGGCAGATGATCCCGCAACGCCCGGCTCATCCGAACCTCGGCCTTGGCCGTCACGGTCCGCACATCCTCCGTCCGGGCCAGCCAGACCGCGAACGTCCTCGCACCGGTCTGTGCCCACAACCCCGCCGCCTCGATCCTGGGAAGCACCGACCACCGCACCGCATCCAACCGGACACCCGCCACCCGCAACCGCGCCGAAGCATCCACCAGACGCGAGACCCCGACATCGTCCGCGGCGGCCGAACCGGCCAGCTCGCCCAACAGCCCCTCGATGTCCGCCAGCACATCCTCCACCGGGCGCGGGACGCCATCACAGCACTCGTCTGCCGCCACGGTCCCCACCCCCTTCCCGAACGTGCCCGAATCGGTCTCGGCGCGCCTCATCGCGCCGTGGCACAAGACCTCCGATCGAGATTCTTCGCCTGCCCTAATTCTATCGAACAACTGTCCGCACCGATGGGTTGATTGAGAATCTGTGGATAACCGGTCCAGTCGATCACCCGAGGTCCACCCCTGGACCACGAGCGGGATCCATAGTGTGGTGTCACAGACAGAGGTTCGCGAGGAGCACGGGTGACGTGATGGCATAGCTGGAGGCGGCTCCACGGTCGGGCGAGTTCCTGCGAGCCCGGCGGGCGTTGCCGCGAACCGAGGACCACGAGACCAGCTTGGTCCACCCGAGGGAGAATCGATGCCCGTCCAGGTAGCCGTGTGCGGCCCGCGCTCCTGCACCGAGCAGGACGAGGAACACGCCTACGAGGTGGGGCGCCTGCTCGCCCAGGCCGGGGCGACGGTCCTCAACGGCGGCGGCACCGGCGTCATGGCAGCCGTCTCAAGAGGCGCGCGCTCGGCCGGAGGTCTCGTCGTCGGCGTCCGCCCTGGGGCGAACGGGGACGACGCCAACCCCGACCTGAGCGTTGTCCTGGCCACGAACATGGGCGAGGCCCGCAACGCCATCCTGGTGTGGTCGGCCGACGCCGTGATCGTCGTCGGCGGCTCGTGGGGCACCCTGTCCGAGCTCGCGCTGGCCAGGCGGCGCGGCGTGCCGGTGATCAGCCTCGGCGGCTGGCAGATCCTCGACGTCGACGGCAACCCGCTGCCCGACGCTCCCCCGACCGCGGCCACGCCGCAGGACGCCGTCGGCTTCGCCCTGTCCACGGCCGAGCGCGGCTGACGACCCGGGCTACGCGCGCCCGCGGTCCGGCTGCTCGCGGTCGACCCGCTCACGACCGAGCTGCTCGCGCTCGTCACACTTGCGGTCGAACTGCTCGCGGTTGGTCCGGACGTCGTGGCCGTGGCTCTGCGTCCAGTCCACGACCCCGCCGACGAGGTCCAGCAGCTTCAGGCCGAGCGCCGTCAGCTCGTACTCGACCCGCGGCGGCATCTCCGCGTAGGCGGTGCGGGTGACCATCCCGTCCCTGAGCAGGCACCGGAGGGTCTTGCTGAGCATCCGGTGCGAGACGCCGCGCACCAGGGCCTGGATCGTGGAGAAGCGCTGGGGTCCTTCGCGCAGCGCCGCGATCACCAGCAGCGTCCACCGGTCGGAGACCAGGCTGAGCATCTCCTTGAGCAGCTCGTGGGTCTCGCTGTCGCAGGGCGAGTCCGGAGCCCCGGGCATCCTCGCTGCCGCGCTCTGCTGCCGCACGTCGTGTGGGGTCGACACCATCCCGCAATGCTTCCTCTCGGGTAACCAGGGAACTGCGAAGTGCGTAATTGAAAGCTGGATTATCTGCTCCACTGCACTGTTGTGACACCTGGACCAACCAGGCCGTCACCGCGTTCGTTCCCGCGGCTGAGCGCGCTGGGCCCGGTCCTCGACCAGCAGCACCACGGAATACCCACTCCGGAAGCTCCGGAAGACAGCTCCAGAAGACAAGGACCAGCAATGCTCAAGATCGGAATCATCCTCGGCAGCACCCGCCCCGGCCGGAACGGGGAGGCCGTCGCCAAGTGGGTCTACGAGATCGCCTCGCAGCGCACCGACGCGGAGTTCGAGCTCGTCGACCTGGCCGACTACCCGCTGCCCCATCTCGACGAGCCCATGTCGCCGGCCACGGGCCAGTACGCCCACGACCACACCAAGGAGTGGGCCGCCAAGGTCGCCGAGTTCGACGGCTACGTCTTCGTGACCCCCGAGTACAACCACTCGACGTCGGGCGTGCTCAAGAACGCCCTCGACTACGTCTACAACGAGTGGAACAACAAGGCCGCGGGCATCGTGTCGTACGGCGGCGTCGGCGGGGCCCGCGCGGCGGAGCACCTGCGCCTCATCCTTTCCGAGCTGCAGGTCGCGACAGTGCGCCAGCAGGTAGCCCTGTCGATGTTCACCGAGTTCGAGAACTTCTCGGTCTTCACGCCCGGCGAGCACATCACCCCGGCCCTGGACACGCTGCTGGACCAGACGGTCGCGTGGTCCGGCGCCTTCGAGCCGCTGCACGCCTGAGCCGGGGGTCAGGAGCGGACGAGCCGCGCTATCGCGTCGGAGGCTTCCTTGACCTTCGCGTCGGCCTCGGCGCCGCCGGTGCGGGCGGCGTCGACCACGCAGTGCTTGAGGTGGTCGTCCAGGAGGCCCAGCGCCACGCTCTCCAGCGCCTTGGTCAGGGCGGACACCTGCGTGAGGATGTCGATGCAGTACTGCTCCTCGTCGACCATCCGGTGGATCCCGCGCGCCTGACCCTCGATGCGCTTCAGCCGGGCGAGGTACTTGTCCTTGTCGGTGATGTAGCCGTGGGTGGTGGGCGCGCCACCCTCTCCGGCCACGTCGTGGCCGGCAGGGGATCCGGAATCCGTCATGGTTCCCATGGTCTCATCTCCGTCTGGTCAAATGCCCTGGCTGGGCCGGCGAAGTGGCAAGGTTCCGCGGCGCACCCGTACGAGGTGCGCCGCGGAAACCCGCGGGCGCTCGGATCAGGCCGCCGCCGCGTACTTCGCGGGGTCGGCGTCGAACGGAGCCTCGCAGGCCGCGCAGCAGAACCAGTATCGCTGGCCCTCGTAGTCGCGGAACAGGCCCTTGGCCTCCGCCTCGGCCTTGACGACGGTGCTGCCGCGCATCACCGGGCACTCCGCGATCTCGTCGGACGACGGGCCGAGCAGGTTTCCGGCGAGGGAGGCCGGCACGGCCGAGTGCGAGTGGCCACCGTGGCCGTGATCGCTGTGTCCGTGATCGCCGTGTCCGTGATCGCCGTGCGAGTGGCCCTCGTGCGCATGGCCTTCGTGGCTGTGGCCCTCCTGCGAGTGGCCCTCCTGCGAGTGGCCCTCGTGCTCGTGGTCGCCGTGGGCGTGGTCGTGTCCCATGGTGGGTCCTTTCGTCGGTGGGGAGGTGGTGGAGTAGTGCGGTGAGGAGACGGTCAGGCGTCCTGCAGCGCCCGGGCCTCGGGCCGGGACGGCGCGGGCACCTGGGGGTCCGCCGTCCGGCTCGTGAAGGAGCGCAGGCGGAGGCTGTTGCCGACGACGAAGACGCTGGAGAACGCCATCGCCGCGCCGGCGAGCATGGGGTTGAGCAGGCCGAGGGCGGCCAGCGGGATCGCGGCGACGTTGTAGCCGAAGGCCCAGAAGAGGTTGGTCTTGATGGTGCCGAGCGTGCGCCGGGAAAGCCGGATGGCGTCGGCGGCCGAGCTCAGGTCGCCGCGGACGAGGGTGATGTCCGCGGCCTCGATGGCGACGTCGGTGCCCGTGCCCATCGCCAGGCCCAGGTCGGCCTGCGCGAGGGCGGGCGCGTCGTTCACGCCGTCGCCCACCATCGCGACGACCTTGCCCTCGGCCTGCAGCCGGGCAATCACGTCGGCCTTGTCCTGGGGCATGACCTCGGCGATGACGTCGGTGATGCCGACCTCGGCGGCCACCTGCTCGGCCACCGCCCGGTTGTCCCCCGTGAGCAGCACGGGCGTAAGGCCGAGCGCGGTGAGCTGCGCTACGGCGCGGGCGCTGGTCGGCTTGATCCGGTCGGCGACCACGAGGATGCCCCGGGCCTGACCGTCCCAGCCGACGGCGACGACGGTCTTACCCTCACCCTCAGCCTGAGCCTTGGCCTCCGCGAGATCCGCGGGCAGGTACTGCGACCAGTCCGCGAGCAGGCTCTCCCGGCCGACGACGACGACGTGCCCGTCGACGACCCCCTGCACGCCCTTGCCCTGGATGCTCTCGAACGACTCCGGGTCCGGCAGGTCGCCGACCTGCTGGGTGGCGCCCTTGGCGATGGCCTGCGCGACGGGATGCTCGGAGGCGTCCTCCAGGGCGCCTGCGAGCCGGAGCAGCTCCTCGCGGGTGGTGCTGTCGTCCGCGACGACGTCGAGCAGCGTCATCTTGCCCGTGGTGACGGTGCCGGTCTTGTCCAGGACGATCGTGTCGACCTTGCGGGTGGACTCCAGCACCTCGGGCCCCTTGATGAGGATGCCCAGCTGGGCGCCCCGTCCCGTGCCGACCAGGAGGGCGGTCGGTGTCGCCAGCCCGAGCGCGCACGGGCAGGCGATGATCAGGACGGCGACGGCGGCGGTCATCCCGGCGGTGACGGGGAACCCGCCGCCGAGCCAGAAGCCGAGGGTCGCCACCGCGATGGCGATGACCACCGGCACGAAGATCCCGGAGACCCGGTCGGCGAGGCGCTGGATCTCGGCCTTGCCGGACTGGGCGTCCTCGACGAGCTGCGCGATCCGCGCGAGCTGCGTGCCCTCGCCGACCTGAGTGGCGCGCACCACGAGGCGGCCGCCCGCGTTCACGGTGGCCCCGGCCACGGTGTCGCCGACGCCGACCTCGACCGGCACCGACTCCCCCGTCAGCATCGAGGCGTCGACGGCGGACGAACCGGTGACGACGACGCCGTCGGTCGCGATCTTCTCCCCCGGCCGGACGACGAACTCGTCGCCGACCGCGAGGTCCTCGACCGGGATCCGTGTCTCGGCGCCGCCGCGCAGAACCGCCACGTCCTTCGCGCCGAGCTCCAGCAGCGCCCGCAGCGCCGCGCCCGCCTGGCGCTTGGACCGCTTCTCGAAGTACCGCCCGGCGAGCACGAACATCGTGACGCCGGCCGCGACCTCGAGGTAGATGTTGCCGGCGCCGTCGGACGGCGCGACGGTCAGCTCGAACCCGTGCGTCATCCCCGGCACGCCCGCCGTCCCGAGGAACAGCGCGTACAGGGACCAGAGGAACGCGGCGGACACGCCGAGCGAGATGAGGGTGTCCATGGTTGCCGCGCCGTGCCGCAGGTTGGTCCACGCGGCCTTGTGGAACGGCCACGCCGCCCACAGGATGACCGGGGCCGCGAGCGCGAGCGACGCCCACTGCCAGTACGTGAACTGGAGCGCCGGGACCATAGCCAGCGCGATCACGGGGACGGCGAGCACTATCGACGTGATCAGCCGGTCCCGCAGCGACCGGAGCTCGGCGTCGCGGGCATCGTCCCGGGCGGAGCCGGCGCCGTCGTCCTCCGGGGTGGCCTTCGGGGCGGGCAGGACCGCCGTGTAGCCGGTCTTCTCCACCTCCGCGACCAGGGCGGTCAGGTCGTACCCGGCCGGGGCCGTGACCTTGGCCTTCTCCGTGGCGTAGTTGACGGTCGCGGTCACCCCGTCGAGGCGGTTGAGCTTCTTCTCGATCCGCATGGCGCACGAGGCGCAGGTCATGCCCCCGATCTCGAGGTCGACGGTGGTTCCCGGCTCGTCCGTCCGGGATGTCGTGTCGGACATCGCGTCCTCCTTCTCAAAGACCATGCTCGTCAGTGACCGTGCTCGTCGGCGGGCGCGTCGTCCGCGGGCGCAGCCTCGCCGCCCGTCGTGTCCAGGACGAAGTGCGCGGTGCGCACCTCCCCGTCGACCTTGAAGTCGAGGTACAGCAGGTACCGGCCCGGCGTGGGCGCCTGCGTCATGAACGTGACGTCCGGACCGGATACGGACCCGGGCTCCGGCTCGTCGCCCTCGGGGTGCACGTGCAGGTAGGCCAGGTCGCCGTCGCGCAGCGCGACGAGGTGCCCGTACGCGCCGAGGTACGGCTCCAGGCCGGTGACCGGCTCGCCGTCCTTCGAGATGGTCGCGGTCAGCGTGGAGTCGCCGCTCGCGCTCAGGTCTCCCGCGAGCGTGGCGGTGTAGCCGCCGGTCGTGTCGGACGCCGACATCGCCGTCGCGGGCTCCGGGGAGACGCGCCCGGCGACGTCGACCCCGCGGCTGAGCGTCACGTTCTCGCCGGTCGCCGCGGGGACGAAGTCGGTGAACACGCGGTAGCTGCCCGCCGCGTCCCAGGTCCACGGGATGGACCAGACGCCGTCGGCCGACATCGTCGGATGGACGTGGCGGAACTGCGCGCCGTCGGTCCGCACCACGATCAGGTGCAGCTTCTTGTCGTGCGCGGTCTCGAACTCGGTGACCGCCTCGCCGTCCGCCGAGGTGATCGAGAACGAGAGCATCCCCTCGTCGCCGGTCTCGCCGGGAACGCTCACCGGGCTCAGGAGCAGCCCGTCCTGTTCGAGGGAGAGCCCGCGCACCGGCGTCGCGCCGCTCGCACCGGGCTCCTCGCCCATGTCCATGCCTTCCATGCCGTCCATGTCCTCCATGGCCGCGGCCTCCTCGCCGTCTGCCGTCGTCGACCAGGCCGCGACGGAGCTCTCCGGGACCACCGCGCCTGCGACGGCGAAGGTGGCGACGAAGAGAGCCGCGAGGCCCGCGCCGTACAGGCCCAGCCGCTGCGGAGCGTTCATCCGACCCGCTCCGCCTCGTACCCGGCCTCGTCGACGGCGGCCAGGACCGCCGCCTCGTCCAGCGGGCCGGCGCTCCGGACGACGAGCTTGCCGGACGCCGCGCTCACGTCGATCTGCTCGACGCCGGGCAGCCGGCCCACCTCGCCGCGCACCGCGACCTCGCAGTGCCCGCAGCTCATCCCGGTCACCTGGTACTGGCTCTGGTACTCGCTCGTCGCCATGATCTTTGACCTCTCGCCTGTCCGGATGCTACCCATAGGGGGTACGTGTATGTCGCCAACCATATACCCCCGGTGGGTATTCCGCACATGGACCACGACCCTCATTTCGAGTCGTTCTACGCGCAGGTCGGCTTCCGGCCGACGGCGGCGGACGTCGTTAAGCTCTCGGGGCGTGGGGGTTCAAGCCCCCCGCTGCCGGTTCATCTGACGGCGGTCCCGGCTGCTGACCGACGTCTTCCGGCCCGTTCGCCAACGACGCCCAGACCGTCCACCTCCGCGCCGGCGGGCGGCGGCCCCGCGCAGGCCGTCCTGCAAGACCCTTGCCGGGTCGTCAGCCCGGTGCCGGCGGTCTGCGTGCTGCGGAGGGCGTCTGCCCGGTCAAGCGTTTGAAGGCGCGTGTGAACGTACCAGGTTCGCTGAACCCGCTGAGGATCGCGATGTCGGTGACAGGCAGACGGGTCTGGGTAATCAGCTCTGCCGCACGGCGGATCCGCTCGCGACGAATGTAGTCAGCCGGCCTGAGGCCGGCCGTCGCGAAAGCATTGTGCACGCTCCGCACGGACACGCCGTGCCGCCGTGCAAGAAGGCTCACGTCGAGGCGGGGGTCGTCAAGCTGGTCAGCCACCTGCTGCCGCATTAAAGCCAGCAACGCCTCTGGCGACAGCGAACCTGTGACAACGCCGGTCAGCCGCCGCGCCAGTCCCGCCAGGAGCTCGGATGCGGTACGTGCCAGGTCCTCGCCCTGGGGAAGCCACGGTGACGGACCGAACGATGACTTAACCAGGGCGACGTAGGCGCGCAGCTCTGGCGCGGAACGACCGTCGACCGGCCGTGCGGTGAGGTTCTCGACAGCGGCACGGGAGAGACCGATCATCGCTCGGGACGTCTGAAAGACGAGCTCGGATCCGGAGTTGGGAAAGCCCAGCCGGTACGGCGCGCCGCTGAAATAGAAGACGCCGGCGCCGGGGCGGACGTGCGCGGTCGACCCGTGCTGCTCGACGGCGTTGGCACCCTCCAGCCGGACCGAGAACAGCACCTCATCATCCGCGGAGGAGCCGATGAGATCTCGCGTGCGATCCACGGTGCATCGGGTTGATCGAACGAGGGCGAGGCGGGCAGGTCCGACCGGGCGCTGGTCGATGCTGCCTCGGAAGCCGTCGCTCACGTGCGAAACCTCCAACGGCACGAACCAGGATGTCGTCAGCGCAGCCCACTCCTCCGCGGTGGAGGCAAAGACCATTCCCATCCGACCACTGTGCGGGGACCTCGGTTACAGCGGTGTTGCGCCGCGGTACCGGTTGGGCGACAGGACTCCCCCTGTGCACGAATCGCCGGTTGGCGTGCAGGCGCTGCCTCGTTGCCACGGACGACCACGTCCTAGCGTCGAGGTAGAGCGCGGCGATCTGCCGGCGTCGTATTGCACCAGGAAGGAACTCGACATGGGATCGATCGTCCGTGTGGCGGCCGTGCAGGCGGAACCAGTGTGGCTCGACCTCGCAGGGACCACCGAGAAGACCCTGGCCCTCATCGCCGACGCGGCAGGCCGGGGGGCGCAGCTCGTCGCATTCCCCGAGACGTGGTTGCCGGGGTACCCCGTTTTCTTGTGGACCCACCCCGTGCCTGAGCAGCTTCCTTTCGTGGCCCGGTACCACGCGAACTCCCCCGCGATCGACGCGCCGGAGATCCTGGCGATCCGTGAGGCCGCCCGCCGCCACGGGATCACCGTTGTCATCGGCCTGAGCGAGAAGGCGCACGGGACGCTGTACATGGCGCAGGCGATCATCGGGCCGGACGGTGAGGTAGTGCTGCATCGTCGCAAGCTCAAGCCCACCCACGCCGAGCGAACGCTGTTCGGCGAGAGCGACGGCTCGGGCCTCCAGGTCGTGGACACACCGCTCGGTCGCGTCGGCGCGCTGAACTGCTGGGAGCATCTGCAGCCCCTCGTGAAGTTTGCGCTCTACGCCCAGCACGAGCAGATCCATGTCGCCGGATGGCCCTGCTTCGGGATCTTCGGTGACCACAACTCGCTGGGTACCGAGGCCAGCATGGCGATCACGAGAACCTACGCGATCGAAGGTGGCGCCTTCGTCGTGGTCGCCTCGCAGATCTTGTCGGACGACGGAGCACTGGTCTTCGCGGTTGACGGCACGCGTCCGCCGATCTACACCGGCGGCGGCGGCGTCGCTCGCGTGTTCGGCCCGGATGGCGGCTTGCTGACGGCACCGCTCGACCCGCACACCGAGGGGCTGGCGATCGCCGACATCGATCTGTCACAGATCGACATCGCGAAGGCCTTCGCCGACCCCGTCGGCCACTACAGCCGCCCCGATGTCTTTACGTACGCCGTCGACCGTACCGCCAGGACGCCGGCACACGTCGGCGCGATCGACGACCCGACGCTGCCCCATGCGGATCTGCCGGCGGCGGTTGCGGAGACCGCCGCGGTATGACCTACGAGGTGAGGATCCGGCAGACGGTCCACGCCACCGCATGAGGCCCTCCGGTCTCATGCGGCGGCGCGGTCGAGCGGCCAGATCGTGAGTTCCGCGACGGTCACTGACCCCGAGCTCACCGGCTCGATCACCAATCCGGTCGACGTCGGTGCCGGGTAGACACCGTCGGACGCCGGACCTGGTTGGTCCCGGGGTACACGCCGTAGCCGGCGTCTCGCAGCCCGCGGACCAGGTCCAGCGAGGCCGCTGCGGTCGCGATGTTGTTCCAGACGGCCGCGAACAGGTCGGCGGCCTGGATGTGGACGGGTAATGCCAGAGGACGTCGGCGAGGACCGGCAGAAAGTCGTCGTCGCCCCGCGAGGAGCGGCCGTTCGTGCCCGGACGCGAAGTTCAGGATCTCGCGTGCGCGCTCGCCGAGGAGCTGCGTCACCGCAGGTCACGCCGCTTTCGGAACCTTGAAGGGGCGTGAGGATAGTGGTCGAGTCCCCCTCCGGACACTCGTTGAGACAGCGACACAGAAGGCCCCCGACCTCCACGTCGGGGGCCTTCTGTGTTGTCTGGTGCCCGGGCTTCGTCGACATCGCGCGGCCGCTCGGGATCGAGCCTTCGGCCTCGAACCGTCGCACGAACGTCGGCTTGTTCCGGCGCTCCACGTGCCGGGTCGCGCCCGTTGTCCACCGCCAGGAAGCCCACCTTGATCGGATAATCGAGAATCGGTTCGCCGGCCTGGATTCTCCGCGCGGGCGAGCAGCTGTCCTTTCTGGGTCACCGCGACGACCGTCACCGTGCAGGCGACTACGAACCACTGGATACCTGCGGGGTCAGGCGACAGGGCTCGCATCTTCCGAGCAGCGACGGTAGTGCTCAAGACGTCCCAACGCCATGACGTCGGCCCTGGCGTCCTCGGGACCGCCGCGCCGTCAGCGGGCAGCCGAGACCGCACCCTGCTCCATCCTGGCGGTCAGGTGCTAAGGCGCCGGTGCTGCAAGCTGGAGAGTCCGCCTGCGTCAGGTCGCGGACTCCATGAGGCCACGCGGGTCGTAGAAGTAGGAGCGCGGAGACGTCCACAAGGCGGCGACCACCGCAGCTGACGCTGCACCATGTCGCACGGCATTCGTGCAGGTAATCCGCCATTTCAGCGCTTCGACCCGAGACCGCCCGTCGTCATGATCACCGCTGTCGCCCTGTCTCGTGGGCACCATGCCCGGGCGGTGCCCGGACGTGCTGCGGCCGACCGCAGCACGTCCGGGCGCAGTGGCTCTCCACCACCTCACCCGCCTGCCGCAGTCAGCCCACTGCGTCGAATGTCCACAGCAGGTTGTCGTTCTGGAGCCATGTCCACTGCTTGGTCACGGAACCCGAGGGGACCTGTCCGCCACCATCGAGGACCAGCCCCGTGGTGCGGTTGGCGATCGAGTACCGGCCGCCGCCCCGGTTGGTGATCCTCCACTGCTGGTTGGTGCCGCCGTTCCAGGCCGCCTGCCGGGCCGGGTCGCCCGCGGTGGTGGAACCCCAGCCGTCGGCGACCATGCCGTTGGTGCGGTTGACGAGCCTGTAGTAGTCATTGCCGAGGTCGATCGCCTGCCACTGCAGGTTGGTGCTGGTGACCGGAGTCCACTGCTTGAGGTTCGAGCCGCTGGCGACATCGCCGCCGCTGTCGAGGGCCAAGCGATCCGTGACGTTGATCAGGCGGAAGTAGGCGGTCGGGCTGAACGTCACCTTCAGCGATCTGATGGCGTCGTTGTTGCCGGTCGGGCGAAGGTCGGAGTTGTCCGCGGTGAACGTCCAGGCTGTGCCGGTGAAGTTGTCGCCGGAGTAGCCCGTCAGCTGGTAGCCGTCGGGCACCATCATCGAGGAGATGCTGGCGGGCGCCACGCCGGCGGCCGACAGCTGGGAGGACGTGTAGCTGCCCAGGGGCAGTTGGGTGCTGGATCCGGAATAGGCGACATCCTGGAACACCGTCACGGATGTCTTGGGCGCGGGCATCCCGTTGACCTCGACGCAGACCACAGGGACGCTGGCGCCGGGCGCGGTGGCCGGCACGGTGACGTTGATGTACTTGCCGCTGGCGGTGTAGTTGAGCGAGGCCGACGGGTTGTTCATGAGGTAGACGCGACTGATCGCGTTGTCGATCGCCGGGATCTGCAGCACGCCGTTCGTGGGCCAGGTGAAGACGTGGGCGAAGAGCTTGCCGTTCTTCTTGGTGATCCTGCCCCAGCCCGGCTCGGTGGCGAACGGGCTGCCGCTCGTGCCGTGAACGCTGTCGCTGTACGTCGACATCCAGGAGGCCAGGCCGTTGAGGATGGTCACGGATCCGCTGGTGACCGAGCCGTCGCCCTTGGGGCCGATGTTCAGCAGCAGGTTGCCGTCCCGGGAGACGACCGTGACGAGTTCCTGCACGACGTCCTTGACGGACCGGTAGGAGTTCTCGCTCCCGGCGTTGTATCCCCAGGCGCCATTCATGGTGGAGCACCGCTCCCACTGCCGGTTCATTGGCGCGGCGGGCACACCGAACTCCGCGACTGCGTAGTCGCCGAGTTCGAGGTCACGCTTGACCCGTTCGTTGACGATGAGGCCGGGCTTGCGGGCGATCAGCCAGTTGTAGAGGTCGGCGCCGTCCGACTTCAGCCACCAGTCCTCCAGTGTGGGGCTGCTGGGTTCGGCGAACCAGTCACCGTCGAACCACAGCAGTGCCGGGTCGTAGCGGTCCAGCAGCTCCTGCAGCTGGGCCTTCATGTCAGCGATGTAGGCGGTGCGGGCGGCCTGCGAGGTCATCGTGGTGAGGCCGCTCTCGTGGCGGTCGGTCTGAGAGGGGTGGTTCCAGTCGAGGATCGAGTAGTACAGGCAGAACTTGATGCCACGGCTCTCGCACTCGGTCTTGAGCGACCCCAGCAGGTCGCCCTGGTAGCCGGAGTAGTCGTGGAGGTTGTACTGCTTGGTGCCGGTGGTGTCGGTGAAGCCAGCGACGTTCGAGTCCCACATCGCGAAGCCCTCGTGATGCCTGGCGGTGATCACGAGGTACTTCATGCCGGCGTTCTTGGCGAGTTCGGCGATGGTGGCGGCGCTGAACGCGGTGGGGTTGAAGGGCTTGCTGACCTGGGTCTGGTAGTCGGTCTTGCTCCAGCCGCTGTCGAACGCCCACTCGCCCTGGCCAAGGTGGGAGTAGGACCCGAAGTGGATGAACATCCCGAACCGGGCCTGGTACCACCAGTCCATCTTGGAGGGGACGGTGTACGCCTCGGCGGTGGCGGACCACATGACCTGCGGCAGGCCGAACGTTGCGACACCGCCGGCCAAGGCGGCGGCCTTCATGAGGGAGCGTCTGGTGAGGGGAGCGGACGACATTGTGCGACTCCTTGAGGGGTAGGAGAAACGGAGGGCGGAAGCTTCCCGTTCGCGAAACGCCACGGACGGCGAGGGATCGCGGATCGGGCGGAAAGGGCCAGCCATTCCCGCCAAACATCGGATGTATTGTTGACCGAGATCGCCCCCTTTGTCCAGAGCAGGGCAATAATCTTGGCAACTCCCTGTCCCTCAGCCGATCATCGAGGGTCCAGTCCTACAGGACATCAGATGTATGTCGAAGCCTGGTGAGTGAGTGCAGGGGTCGTGGCTCCACGGCGCAGCCATCCGGCCAGACTGGCGCGTGCACCGCAGGCATCACGTGGCGGTGCGCGGCGAGCATGTCGGCCTCGGAGGCGGCATCGTTCTCGACGACTGGGAGCAGCACCTTCTTCGGTGTCTCCCCGGCACGGATGTCTTCCATCTCACGCTGCGGCTCCCGCGAGACATCCTGTTTCGTCTCGCCAGAGGAACGTGACCGCGACGCCCGCCTCGTTACCGGCGATCGGGGCGACGAGCGACCCACCTAGAGCTTGGACTTGGACCTCCGCCCAGAACGCGGCAACGACCCTTTCAAGATCAGCAGTGGTTGCCAGCTCCGCCCGCAGAGCCTCGATCCGAGGACCAGTCACTGGCTCTCTCCAACCGGTCTCGTACCTCAACGGGTCACCGCCCGGCAAAGAATGTTGCTTCCGTCGATCAGCACAATTGGCTCCTTCTCTCCGAGGTCCAACAAGTTCATGGTCATGGGGTTTCGGTGCTCTCTCGCAAGGTCAGCGCAGTGGAGCGTCCGGTGTGGACGATGCGCCCGCCCTGCACGACCGAGACAAGGTGCTCGCCGATGTCAGCGAGTACCGCGATGTCGACGCTCGGGTCGGCATCGAGAATGAGAAGGTCCGCCGTCGCTCCTTCGGTCACGACTCCGATCTCCCCGGAGTGCCCGAGCAGCTCGGCGGCGGTCACGGTCGCCGCGCGGATGGCATCGATGGCTGGTTGCACCTGTCCGAGCAGGCGGAACTCTTCGTTCTGGTGACGTTGCATGCCGCCGAGCAGGTCGGAGCCATAGACCAGCTTGACGCCCGCCTCGTGGGCGCGTCGAATCGCCTCTAGCCCGGTCTCGAGGACGGTGTCCACTTTCTGCCACATTCCCTCGGTCAGGCCGAAGTCGCGGCCCTCCTCCTTCAGTGCCCAGTAGGTCACGAGGGTGGGCACCAGGAAGGCGTCGTGCTCGAGGAAGAGCGCGAGGCTCTCATCGTCGAGCAGGTTGCCGTGCTCGATCGATCGCACGCCGGCTCTCAGAGCGCGGTTGATGGCGCGTGCCGTGTAGGCGTGGGCAGCGACGTAGCGGCTGGCAGCCTCTGCCTCGCCAACGACCGCCTCGATTTCCTCGATGGAGTACTGGGTCGAGTCGATGCGGTCGGTCGGAGATGAGACGCCTCCCGATGCCATGATCTTGATGTGGTTCGTGCAGACCGAGCACGACGTGGTGATGTTGGAGGCGCCAGTGCCGGCGGAGGTCTGGCGGCGGGACTGGCTCTGCCACCTCCATCCTCGCAGGTCACAGGGCCGCGCCCGCCCTCACGCCCCCGGAGTGCCCGCCCGCCTGCCTCACGCAACGACGCGCGACCCCGAGTGGATGATCAACCTCGAATCCGCCCTGGCTGATCGCAGCAATCCGTGAGATCACCGAGGCCACTCAGTCCGACCCGGGTTGCCGAAAATGCTGCCGAGCTGGGCGTCGACCCCCGCAACCTCATACCCCTTCGTCGCGCAGGGGCGTGTGCTCCCCGGCGAGCGACGGGAATTCCTTGAGCGCGTCGTGTGGTGCGAGTGTAGAAGGGACGCGTCGTCGTCATGGGCGCCGGGCCGGCAGGATAGTGGTCGAGTCCCCCTCCGGACACTCGTTGAGACAGCGACACAGAAGGCACCCGCCCTCCACGTCGGGGGCCTCCTGTCTTGTCCCCACCGCGGCCTCGTCGGCATCGCGGGGCTGGCAGGATGCGCGGTGTGACACCCTGTCTGCAGCCTGCGCTGGACGCCGTCGACACATTCGACGGCTTCCCTGCGCTGCGGACGTCCTAGCGCAGCGAGCAGCAGATCGGCAGCATGGGAGGCGACCGCCGGACCTACTGCGCCACTTGCTGATGTGCGGCTCGACTCAGCCCTCGCACGCGATCCCGTCGCCGTCGCCGTCGAGCTTCGTGGAGTACCCCGGGTCACCTTCCTGGATCGGCGCGACCCCTGCCGCGCGGGCCGCGGCGCAGTTCTCGTACGTCACGTCCCCGGGAGCCGTCGGCGCCGCCGGTTCAGCCGCCGCGTACGCCCTCCCCGGCGTCACCGCCGACCCCGCCGCCAGCGGCTCCTCCGGGCACGCAGACAACACCCTGACGATCGCGTCTTTCTCCGCCTGCGTTACCCACAACCCGTAGGCGCCCTTCACTGCGACCTGCCGCGCCACGTACGCGCACCTGAACGCCTTGTTCGGCGGCAGCCACGTCGCAGTGTCCCCCGCTCCCTTCTGCGAGTTCAGTTCACCGTTGGTCGCGAGCAGGTTCAGCGGGTCGTTGGCGAACACCTTCCGCTGGCCGTCCGTCCACCCCTGGGCGCCCTTCTGCCATGCGTCGGCCAGGGCGACCACGTGATCGATCTGCACCAACGACGACGTGTCCTGCCCCCGCACGAACGCGATCGTCTCCCCCGAGTACGGGTCCGGGAACGTCCCAGACGCCACGACGCACTCGTTGGTCCCCGCCTTCAGCGCGACCTCCACCAGGTCTCGGCGCAAGACGTCGTTGCGCGTGTCGCACCCGTTGCGGTCAACGTCGGCCCACGCTTGCCCGAACAGCTCCCGGTCGTACCCGGTCATCGGTGCGCGCCCCTTCACCGGCAAGCTGGCCACGGCGGCCAGGGCGCTGCCCGACGACGGCACGCTCGCCTCCGCCGGCGCCGTCGCCTCAGGCGTGACCTGTCCAGGCGACGGCGCGGGCTCCGTCTTCGGCCCAGCCGAGATGCTCGGCGAGACGACCGCAGGCGAAGCCTCGGGTGCAGCCGGGCCTGCGCAGCCGCCCAGAAGACCCGCTCCTACGATCAGCAATGCTGACCAGGACCGGACACCGCGGGCAGAAGAACGACGCACCTTCCGATCCTGCCCGACCGCCACGACCCCCGCCGACCCACCAAAGAGGTGATGTCGGTCGGTCATGTGTGCGCTCCGCCAGTTCTCGTTCACTAAGCCAACTCGGGATCGATCACACCTTGACCGCTTGTACAGGGGTGCGACAAACTGCGCAAATGGTGACGCAAACATCGGTGTCCGCGCCACCCTGATCCAGGCGATCGCCGCAGTCTTCTCCACGTGCTTGGTCCTGTCCGCAACGATGCGTGAGGTACCGAAACCATGAGCATTCGACGTTCCCGGCGCGGGCCGGCTGCGGCCGCCGCGACCTTCTTGTCCGTGGCCCTCGCGGCAGGTGTGGTCCCGCCCGCCGCGGCCGACGTGCCGACCATCCCCGATCCGATCGACTACGAGGCCTATCCAGCCGTGTCCGACCCGGGTTCCTCGTCGGGCAGCTACTTCCAGCCGCACTGGTACGACACCGAAGGACGCCACATCCAGGCGCACGGCGGCCAGGTCGTCACCCGCACGTCCGAGGACCTCGGCGTCGAAGCGGGCGACACCACCGCCGTCGACCAGAACGGCACGACCGTCTACTACTGGTACGGCGAGGACCGGTCCAACGGCTACTACGAGAGCCCCGGCGTCTCGCTGTACTCCTCGACCGACACGTACAACTGGACGAACGAGGGCGTGGTGATGCGGTCGGTCACATCGCGCGAGGAGCTGGAGTCGGAGTACTTCGATGCGCTCTACGACACGGTGGCCGACGACGGCACGCCGCGTGCCGAGCGCATCGACGAGCTCTTCTACTACCTCGACGTCCGGGCTACGACCGACTCGGGCGAGGCACAGCTCAACGCGATCTTCGAGCGGCCGAAGGTGCTCTACAACGAGGACACCGAGAAATGGGTGATGTGGTGGCACTCCGACGGGAGCATCACACCCGGCGGCAGCAACTACGCTCGGTCGCTGGCGGCGGTCGCCGTCGCCGACTCGCCGACCGGGCCCTTCAAGCTCCGGGGCGCATACCGCCTGTACAACGAGCCGACCTACCAGACCGCGTGCAACATGCCCAGCGCCACGCCGGGCCAGGCCCGCGACATGACGGTCTTCCAGGACACCGACGGCACCGCGTACATCGTGTACTCCTCGGAGGAGAACCGCAGCCTCTACATCGCGCGGCTCAACGACCAGTACACGAACGTCAAGAAGACGACCACCCAGGACGAGGTTGGCTTCCAGTACTCGGCCGACGGGCGGTATCCGCGCATCTGGGCCGACGGCACCAAGCGCGCTCCCGTCGCGGGTGAGGACTACAGCATCGTGCGCCGGTGCGGCGTCCTGGAGGCGCCCGCGGTCTTCGTGCACGACGGCAAGTACTACACGGTCGCTTCCGGCGCGACGGGCTGGTCGCCCAACCCACAGACTTACTACACCGCCGACTCGATGCTCGGCACCTGGATCCGTGGGGTCGACCCGGACGACGAGTACGAGAACGTCGCCTACAACAGGATCCCGGAAGGCGGCGACGGTCTGCTGTCGGTCGGCGACTCGCGCAAGACGAGCTTCGGGTCGCAGTCCACGAACGTCTTCCCGTTGGACGCGGGCAGCGGCAGGTTCGTCTACATGGGCGACCGCTGGAACGCCGGTGCCGCCGACTCCACGTACGTCTGGCTGCCGATCACGATCGGCGAGGGCGGGCGCCTCGAGATGCGCAACCCCGCCGCCGAAGACGCTCGCTGGGCGGACGGCTGGACCGACGATTACTGGGACGACAAGGGCGCTGGCCAGTACATCTGGGAAGTTACCGACGACCGGGTCCCCGCGACAGTACGCACCAATGACGACCTGTCGGAGGTGCTGCCCGACACCGTCGAGGTCACGGCGAACGACGTCGCCACGGACGTCCCCGTGACGTGGAGCCCGACGGTGATCCGGTCGGCGGGTCCGCAGACGATCACGGGAACGCTCGCCGGCGACGACCAGTTCACCGCAGGCCGGACGTTCCGGCGCACTGTCGTGGTTGTCGCGCACGGGGTGCACAACCTCTCACCCGATGCCACCGTCACCGCGTCGTTCCGGCAGGAGCTCGCCGGGAACACCGTCGACGGAAGCCTCGGCAAGGGCTGGGACGACTGGGCGGCCGACGGCCGCTATCCCCTGAACAGCACGCTCGATTACGCGTGGTCCGAGCTGCGCGCGCCGCAGGAGGTCGTGGTCCACCTGTACAGGGACGGCACGACCGCGACGTGGCCGTCGCGGATCGCGGTCGAGTACCAGGACACCAACGGCGCCTGGCAGACGACGGACGTCGCGGCCGACGTCGCGCAGGACGCCTCCGGCCCTGCGCCCGTTGTCCGTCTGGACACCTCGTCCCTCCCACCCACGACCGCCGTCCGCCTGCGGCTGACCACCGAGACCGTCACGTGGCAGGCGGTCGCAGAGGTCGAGATCCTCGGGCTCGCGCCGACGTCGGCCACCGACCTCGCGACCCTGACCGTTGACGGTGAGCCAGTCGACGGCTTCGACCCGGCGGACTGGGACCACACGGTCCTCACGGCCGACCCCGAGCCGGTCGTCGCGGGAACCGCAAGCGACCCGGCCGCGACGGTCTCGGTCGACCCGGCCTCCGCGGAGCGCCCGTGGGCTTACGTGACCGTGACCGCGAACGAGGGCGGCGACGCCGTCGCCGAGCGGGTCTACCTCGTGCGCGTCCTGACCCCCGCCAGCGACGCCCGGCTGACCGGCCTCGCCGTCGACGGCGTCGCCGTCTCCGGCTTCAACGCCGACACCTATGCGTACCAGGTCACCTCCGGACCCTGGGGCCCCGTCCCCGAGGTCACCGCTGACTCTGTCCAGGACGAGGCCACCGTGGCGGTCGAGGCCGACCAGGCGTCCGCGCGCGTGACCGTCACCGCGCCGGACGGGCGCACGACACGGACGTACGCCCTCCGGTTCACCGCCACCGGGTGCGCCGACAACGAGGTGAGCGCGCCGTGGCAGTCGGCAGCGCTGGGGACCCGCCCGGCGTCCTTCTGCGAGGGGGAAGGGGCCTCGTTCCGCATCAGCGACTCGGACGCGGGGCTGTGGACCAGCAATGACAACCTCAGCGTCGTCTACCAGCCCGACCGGCTCCCGGTCGGCGGGTCCATCCAGACCTATGTCGCGGACCTGGACAGCGGGGGCAGCTCCGACCCGCGCGCCGGACTCGTCGTCCGCAACGACCTGTCGGTCGCCGGCAAGGGCATCGCCGAAGGGTACGTCGACCTCGTGACGAGCCCTTCGGGCGCGTACCTGCAGTGGGACGCGAACGGCAACGGCTGGCTCGACAGCGAGGGCAGCAAGGCCGCGCTCGCGACGGCGCCTGTCTACCTCCGCCTCGAGCGCACTACCGAGACCACGATGACGGGCTACTACCGCACCTCGCCGGAGCACCCGTGGACGCAGATCGGGACAGCGCCGCTGACCAGCCCAGACGCCCGGCTGGACGCCGGCGTCACCGCGACCGCGAACAACTCCTCGGCGACGTCGACGGGAACCTTCCTCCGCACGCGGTTCTGGGACGAGCCCGACGCGGCGAACTGATCCTCGATCCCACTCAGGTCTACCAGGGCACCGGCCGCCCACCCGGACGAACCCGGAGATGACGAATGGCCTGAACCTACGATCCGTAGGTTCAGGCCATTCCGATGCGACATCACAAGGTCGGGTGACCGTGTGTGATCCGGGAGATCGGAGTGCTACCAGGCTACCGGCGCGTCCAGACCTGGTTCGCCGCGCCGTGGCACGTCCAGAGCTGCACCGCGGTGTTGTTGGCGGTGAGGTTGCGGTCGACGTCCAGGCACAGGCCGGACCGCACGCCGCGGATCGTGCCGTCGCCCTGGAACGTCCACTGCTGGTTGTTGCCGCCGTTGCAGTCCCAGAGCTGTACCCGGCTGCCCGCCGCGGCGTCGAGCGGGGCGTCGAGGCACTTGCCCAGCGACCGCAGCGTGCCGTCCGTCAGGGTCCACGTCTGGTTCGCTCCCGAGTGGCAGTCCCAGATCACCAGGCCGGAGCCGTTCGCCGTGGCGTTGTTGTACACGTCGAGGCAGCGGCCCGATGCGGAGCTGACGAGCGTCGTGCTTGTCGGCGGCTGGGACGTACCGCCAGGGCTCACCTTGAACAGCGCGACGCCGTGCGCGGCGACCTGCGCGGTGAGCTGCCCGGTGGTCGTGCCCGTGGCGCCGGTCCACAGCTCGCGGTACGAGTGCGTGCCGGAGCCGAGCCCGACCTCGCCGAGCGTGGTCGAGATCTGCCGACTGCCGGAGCCGCGGTTGAGCAGGGCTACCGCCACGGAGCCGTCGGCGAGCGGCTTGGCCCAGACCTCGGCGTCACCGTCGTCACGCACCCGGTCCGCCTGTCGCACCAGCGAGTCCTGGTCGATCGCAAGGACGTCGCGATTGGTGAGGACCGCACGCACGTCGGCGCTCATGTTCCTCAGGTCGTTTCCGGCGATCAGCGGAGCGCTGAGCATCGCCCACATGCTCTGGTGCGCGCGGTTCTCCGTGGGCGTCAGCGTGTTCCGCACGCCGACCATGAGCATGTCGGGGTCGTTGTACTGCCCCGGCTTGGTCCACTCGCGCATCGGCTCGATGATGTCGAGGGCTTCCGTGATCCCGACGAAGCAGTCGGCCGACGGCGAGCAGCCCGTCGACCAGGCGTCGTCCAGGTCCTCGGAGGTGCGCCACATGTCCGAGAACTCGCCCCAGCCGGAGTAGGTCGGGGCGGTGTTCGAGTGGGCGCTGTTCGGGTTGATCGAGTAGACGATGGGGCGGCCGGTGGCCTTCAGCGCGTCGCTGAACTTCTTGAACAGCGCGGCCTGCTCGGTCGCGGTGTCGCGCGGGTCGCACCAGTCGTGCTTGACGTAGTCGACGCCCCACGAGGCGAACAGGTTCGCGTCCTGCGTCTCGTGCCCGTTCGACGACGTCCCCGGGAGGTTCGCGAAGTACTGGTTGCAGGTCTTCTCCCGCGGCGCGTGGTAGAGCCCGAACTTCAGGCCCTTGCCGTGGATGTAGTCGCCCAGCGCCTTCATCCCCGACGGGAAGCGGTCCGTCCGGGGGCGCAGGTTGCCGTTCGCATCGCGGGTGTCCTGCATCCAGCAGTCGTCGACGACGACGTACTGGTACCCGGCGGCGGCCATGCCCGAGCTCACCATGGCGTCCGCCGTCTCGCGCACCATCTGCTCGTTGATGTCGCAGTAGAAGGTGTTCCAGCTGTTCCAGCCGAGGGGAGGCAACGGCGCCGGCTCCTCGACGGTCGGGGCGGCCGCAGCAGCGGCCGCAGTAGTGGCCGCAGAAGTGGCGGCCGGAGCAGCGGCATTGGCCGCCGGTCCGACGGCGAGCATGGACGTGGTCAGTGCGGTCGCGGCGAGCAACGAGAGCCAACGGCGACGAGACAGGTCTTTCACGAGCACTCCTTCGTGCGGCGGTGATGTGGGCGGTGACGCACGGCCGCGCCGTCGTCCTGACAGCGTGACCGGTAGGAGGGACGGGAGATGCGAGACGACGGCGGTCGCCGCGGGCGGCGCCCGCGGCGACGGTGAGTGGTGCTCTACGGGGCGGTCAGGTCGAACCGCCGCACGGGGCGGTGTGACGCCAGAACTGAGCTGCACTTCGGGAAGGCATCGTTGACTTCCTCTCATCGATGGACGAGCACTTGCGCAGGGCGCGAGACACGGGATCCGAGGAGTCAGTGCCGGGCACGAGGCAGCGTCAGGTCCGATCCGGGAGACGGTGTGAGCGCTAACATCAGGGACGATACTGGCAGGCGCTCACCCTGAGTGCAATGGTCCGACGAGGAATTAAACGATATTGTTCCTGCTGCTCCGACAGGCCGCGGGACCCTATCGGGCCATACGGTTCCTCCATGGAACTCATCGTTATGGCGATCGCCGTCGTCCTCGTGCTGCTGTTGATCACGGTGTCCGGGAACCTCAGCTCGACCGGGCGGGCCGTCGAGCGGGTCGAGCGGAAGCTGGATCTCGTCATCAGGCACCTGGGCATCGAGGGCCCGGCCGCGGACGGGATCCCGTCGGAAGTCCTGGCCGAGATCGACCGGTGCATCTGGTCCGACCGGCGGGCCGAGGCGACCAAGCTGTACCGCGAGGCGACCGGTCACGACGCCGTAGCGGCCAAGGACTGGATCGGCCGGCGCGCGGCGTCGTACTGACCATCGGGCGGCGAGCGTACCGCGGCTCACGGGAACGCAGAGCTGACCGCGCCGACCTCGCGGCAGTGGATGGTGAGCCGCCAACGGCGTCGGACGCCGGGCTCGATCATTTCATCCTGGCCGTTGTGTCCGGAGTGTCCGTAACATCACCGCCAGGCTCGCCGGCCGCGGGGTGGGGACGGGCGACCCACGACGCACATCCAATCCCACCGGAGCGCAAGGGGTTCTCATGGGGTTGTTCGGCCGCGGGCGCGCGGAGCGCCAGAGCCAGCACGACGTGGCGATCGCTCAGTACGAGGCGATCGCCACACAGGCCGGAGCTCAGGCGGAGTCGGAGGGGGCCTCCGGACGGTGGGATGACGCTCTCGTGCTGAGCGAGGTGTCGCTGCAGGCTGTCCTGGCGATGGCGCGGCTGGAACCCGGCGACCCGAGGCACCTCCACGGAGAGGCCGCCACGCAGTATTTCCACGCGTCGGCCCTCGGCCGCAACGGGCGCGTCGCCGAGGCACTGGCCGCGGCCGACCGTGCGGCGGCGCTGTACCGACAGCTGCGGCCCCAGAGCCCCGCGAGGTACGACCAGCTGATCGCCGACGCCGAGGCGCGAGGCGAGCGGTGGCGCGCCGAGCTGGCCGGGACGGTGGCGGGCGCGCGCGAGCAAGCCGGGACGGTGGCGGCCGCGCCCGAGGACGACATCGCCGACATCCTCGAGTCCGCCGCCCTCCGCCTTCTGGCGGGGCAGCCGTTGAGTCCCGAGGAGGCGCGCGGGCTGTCGGCGGTCGGCATCACCCCGGCCGGTCCGGGTTCCGCGCGCGTGGAACTGGCACGGTTCCAAATCGCGCTCGCGGACCACTTGAGCGCGGAGGGCCCCGACGAGGCCGGGATCGTCCGGGAGCTCCGTCTGCGTGCGCACGATCTCTTCGCCGAAGCTTCCGAGGCGCAGGAGACCGAGATGCGGTACGGCTTCGCCGACTACGGGACCGACTGGGCGCGCACCCTGCTCGTCCTCGCCCGGCAGGACCAGGAGTCGGGCGACACGTCGTTCCTGGAGGAGCACTGCGGATGGCTCGCCGGGGTGCTCGGGCAGCTGAGGCCGTACACGCTCGTCGACGGCTCGACGGCGGCGCTCGCACAAGAGGCAGACGCGTTCCTCCACGAGGTGGACACCTGGTGAACAGCCGGTAGCGCCGGCCCGACCGGGAGTGCGACGGCGGAAAGCCGGGCACGAACGCGCGTCTTTCGGCGACAATTCACCTGCTCCCTCGGTACGCTCCTCTCGTCATGCCTGTGCGGCAACCGGGCGACATTCCACGGTGGAGTGCTCCTCGTTGGAGATGATCTTGGGAGGACGCATGAGCCTGCTCGCGCGCGTGTCGGAGAACCGCCGGACGGCGGCCTCGGTGGGTGTGGTGGCTCTGTTCGGCGCGGGACTGGTCGGCTTCGCCCTGTGGTACGACGGCGAGGCGACGGCGGACGTCCAGCTGAACGACTCGGGCGTGTGGGTGACGCAGGTGGCCTCGGGCAAGCTCGGCCGCTTCAACTACGAGGCCAAGGCCCTCGACGGCGTCCTGCTGGCGAACTCGAGCAGCTTCGACGTGGAGCAGGACGCCCAGCGTGTGCTGCTGGACAGCAGCAGCGACTCGTCGGCCAGCCCGGTCAACCCCGCGCTCCTGGCCCTCGACGGGACGATGAAGTTCCCGCCGGGCGCGAAGGTGGCCGCGGGCGGCGCGACGACCGCGGTGTACGACGACGAGACCGGCCGGCTGTGGGTCATCCCGTTCGACGGCGCCGTCGCGTTCGACGAGAAGGAGCTCAAGCCGACGCTGAAGGCCGGCAAGGGCGGCGAGCTGACGGTGAGCAACGAGGGCACGGTGTTCCTCGCGGTGCCGTCCGAGGGCAAGCTCCACACGATCCCCACCGGCGAGCAGGGCGGCGCCGAGGATCCCGAGGAGTCGGATCTTCCGCTGGACGCCGACGCCGACGTGCAGATCTCCGCGGTGGGCGACGAGCCGGTAGTGCTCGACACGTCGACCGCGACGCTGGTGCTGCCGGGCGGCGACACGGTCGAGGTCGAGGACGGCGCGCAGGCCAGGCTGCAGCAGCCGTCCGACGACGCGGACAACGTGGTGCTCGCCACCACCAAGGGCCTCGTCTCCCAGCCGCTCGGCGGCGGGATCGCCACCATACGGACGGCTCCCGACGCGGCCGGCGCGCAGCCCTCGGAACCCGTGCAGCTCGGCGGCTGCACCTACGGCGCCTGGTCCGGTTCGGGCCAGGTCGTCCGCGACTGCCCCGAGCTGGACAACGACGTCGAGCAGGTGCTGGAGGGCGTGGACGCCGAGGCGAACCTCGTCTACCGGGTGAACCGCGACGTGATCGTGCTGAACGACATCAACGACGGCACGCTGTGGATGGCGGCCGACGAGTTCGAGCTGGTCGACGACTGGGACTTCACCACGCCGAAGGACGCCGAGGGCGAGAAGTCCGAGTCCGAGGAGGCCACCCCGGAGCAGGTCGACCACGTCGTCGCCGAGCGGAACAGGGCCAACCGTCCGCCGAAGCCCAAGCCGGACACCTTCGGCGTGCGTCCGGGCCGGACGACGGTCCTGAACGTGCTGGGCAACGACCTGGACCCCGACGGCGACGTGATGACCGCGTCGGTGCAGGGCGACGTGGACGGCGACATCGGCGTCGACCGCGTGCTGGACGGCGCGGCGCTGCAGGCGAACGTGCCCGCCGACGCGAAGGGCACCACGACTTTCAAGTACGAGGTGGACGACGGCCGTGAGGGCGGCACTGCCACCACGTCGGTGGACGTCAAGGTGGTGCCGCTGGAGCAGAACAACGCGCCCACGCAGTCGGGCAAGCCCGTGCTGCAGGTCGGCCAGGACGGTCTGGCGAGCATCAAGGTGCTGCCGTACTTCAAGGACCCCGACGGCGACGACCTGTTCCTGTCGAACGCCAGCACCGCCGACAAGCTCGACGAGGTCAGGTCCAGGCCGGACGGCACCGTCGAGTTCCGGGACGGCGGCGCGACGACCGGGCACAAGATCGTGGACATCACGGTGTCCGACTCGGCGGGCCTGCCCGTCGAGGGCCAGCTCATCGTCGACGTCGTGGCGACCAACGTGCCGCCGATCGCGGTGCAGGACCACGTCACGGTCCTGGCCGGTGAGCCCGTCACCGTGAACCCGCTGAAGAACGACTCCGACCCGAACGGCGACAAGCTGCGCCTGACGCGCGTGGACGGGCCCAAGCCGGCGACGATCACGTCGAACCAGACGACGGGTACGTTCAAGTTCGAGAGCGACGATCCTGGCTCGTACGACGTCACCTACCAGATCTCCGACGGGCCCAACCCGCCCACGCTCGGCCTCGTGCGCGTGGACGTCCTGACCCCCTCCGACGCGACGGGCTCGCCCGTGGCGGTATCGGACCAGGTGCTGCTGCCGACCGGCGGCACGGCCCTGGTGGACGTGCTGGCCAACGACACGGACCCCGCGGGCGGCGTGCTCGTGGTCCAGGGCGTGGACGTGCCGCCGGGATCGCCGGTGGACGTGTCCGTGCTGAACCACCAGATCCTCAAGGTCACCGAGCTGAAGCGCCTCAGCGGGTCCGTGGTCGTCGACTACACGGTGGCGAACGAGACCGGGACCACCAGGGGCCAGGTGCGCGTGGTCTCCATCCCCGCCCCGGCCCAGCTCCGGCCGCCGGAGGCCGGGCCCGACGTCGTGACCGTGCACGCGGGCGACGTCGTGACCATCCCGGTGCTGAAGAACGACACCCACCCCGACGGCCTGAAGATGACCGTGACGGACGAGCTGCAGGAGGCGCCGAAGCCGTCGGAGGGCGAGGCGTTCGTCTCCGAGAACACCGTGCGCTTCCGGGCCGGCCAGGAGGCGGGCACCTTCCACGCCGTCTACGAGGTGGTGGACTCGAACGGCCAGAAGGACTCCGCGCAGGTCACGATCAACGTGGTGGACACCCCCGAGAACGGCGCCCCGCAGCTGCCGGACATCGAGGCCCGCGTGCTCAGCGAGGGCATCGTGCGGATCCCGCTTCCGCTGGACGGGACCGACCCGGACGGCGACTACGTGACCCTGAGCTCGATCTCGGGCGCGCCGTCCAAGGGCACCGCCACGATCGTGGACGGCTTCATCGACTACAAGGCGTCTGACGCGACGGGCCTGGACACCTTCACTTATCAGGTGATGGACACGCGGGGTGCACCGGCGGAGGGGCTCATCAGGGTCGGCATCGCGCCCGCCCCGGCGACCAACCAGGAGCCGCAGACCGCGGACGACGAGACCACCGTCCGGCCCGGCCGCACCGTGGCCATCGCGGCCCTGGACAACGACTCCGACCCGGACGGCGACCAGATCGGCCTGGTCGCGGGCAGCTTCGAGGGCACCAAGGACCTCAAGCCCAAGGCCGTCGAGGACGACGTCGTAGTCACCGCGCCCGGCCAGAAGGGCGCGTATTCCTTCTTCTACGGGATCCAGGACACGTACAAGGCGAAGGCCACCGGCGCGATCACGGTGAACGTGGACCCGGACGCGCCCCTGCTGCGCCCGGTCGGGCACGACGACGTCGTGACCGCCGACGACGTGGAGGGCTCCTCCAGCGTCACGGTCAAGGTGCTGGACAACGACGTGGACCCGGACGGCGTCGCGGCCGACCTCAAGGTCGCCGTCGACGAAGGGCTCGAGGGCGTCACCGTCACCGACTCGAACGCCCTGGAGATCCAGCTCGGCGAGAGAGCGCAGGTCATCACCTACACCGTCACGGACATGGACGGGCTCGAGGCCAAGGCGTTCGTCCGGGTGCCGGGCGACCAGTCCCGCCCGCACGTCAAGCCCGGCCAGGGCCCGCTCAAGGCGACCAGTGGCGAGCCGCTCACCATCGACCTCGCCGACTACATAGTGGTCCGCGAGGACCACGAGCCGCGGATCACCGTGGAGGACACGATCAAGGCCCTGGAGGGCTCGGCGTCGGCGACGGATGACGACACCGTGGTGTACACGTCGACCGAGGACTACGCGGGTGCGGCGTCGGTCAGCTTCGAGGTGACCGACGGCAAGGGGCCCGACGACGCCGAGGGCCTGACCTCGGTGCTGACGTTGCCGATCGACGTGACGCCGGCGGAGAACAAGCCGCCGAAGATCACCGGTACCCCGGTGCTGAAGGTCGCCGCGGGCGAGGACGCGTCCGTGGACCTGTCGCGGTACGTCAAGGACCCGGACAAGGACCCGCTGACGTTCGAGGTCACCGGCGGCGAGGGCATCACGACGGACGTCTCGGGCGCGACGATCACCGGGCAGGTGGAGCTGTCGGTCGCGAAGGGCACCATCCGGGAGCTGCCGATGACGGTCTCCGACGGGCAGAACCCGCCGGTGCAGACCAAGCTCACGGTCGAGGTCGTGGCCTCCACGCGGGCGCTGGTGCAGACCACCCAGGACGTCGTGACCGACGCCCACCAGGGCGAGGCGACGACCATCCCCGTGCTGGAGAACGACGTCAACCCCTTCCCCGAGGAACCGCTGAAGCTGGTGGGCACGCCCACTGTCGACACGGGTGACGGCAGCCCGTCGTACAGCGGTGACCAGCTCGTGGTGACGCCCGACGAGGACTTCACCGGCACGATGATGGTGCGCTACCGCGTGCAGGACGGCACGAAGGACCCGGACCGCGAGATGGACGGCATCGCGAAGCTCACGGTGCTCGGCAAGCCGGACGCGCCCCGCGCGCCGCGCGTCGAGGAAGTCCGCTCGGAGACCGTCGTGCTGAGCTGGGACCAGCCCAACAACAACGGCGCCGACATCACGGGCTACACGGTGAAGGCCAGCAACGGCCAGGAGCAGCGGTGCGCCACGACGACGTGCACCTTCACCGGGCTGCAGAACAACGTGAAGTACACCTTCACGGTCGTCGCCACCAACGAGGTGGACGACTCGGAGCCCTCACCGGCGTCGCGTGAGGTGCGTCCGGACGAGAAGCCGGACAAGCCCGTTCCCCCGACGCTGGAGTTCGGGGACAGCAAGCTGATCGTCTCGTGGAAGAACCAGGCCTACACGGACCGGTCGGCGATCGAGTGCGTGAACCTGGAGATCAGCCCGCCCCCGGACAACGGCGTGACCCAGAAGACGTGCCTCCAGGGCAACCAGACCACCTGGACCGGGCTGGAGAACGGCACGGCGTACACGGTGCGGGTACAGGCCAAGAACAAGGCTCCGGACCCCTCGGACTGGTCCGACCCGTCGGCGTCCGAGGTCCCGGCCGCGCCGCCCGCGCAGCCGGCGGCGCCGACCGCCACCCGGAAGCCGACGGCCGAGGGCGGCCAGATTACTGTGACCTGGCAGGCCCCGGCCAACAACGGCGACGCGGTCCAGCGGTACTACGTGGCGGTGTTCCAGGACGGTTCGCAGGTGAAGACCATTCAGGTGCCGAAATCCCCGGCGGTCGTCGAGGACCTGAGCACCGACTCGAGCTACCGGTTTACGGTCATGGCCGAAAACAAGGCGGGCAAGTCCCAACCCAGCCCGCAGTCCAACGAGGTGGTGCCGTTCGGCACGCCGGACCCGCCGGGCGCGCCGAGGGCGTCGCTCGGTTCCAACACCAACGGCCAGGCCGACGTGGCGTGGAACCCGACCGCGGACTTCCGCGGCACGGGCGGCTACTACAAGGTCCAGGCCAGCGGCCTGGACGCGAGGGACGACGCCGCGTCGCCGTACACGTACACGGGCCTGAACAACGGGACGTCGTACACGTTCCAGGTGCTGACCTGCAACGCGTACACCTGCTCCGATCCGTCGGCGCCGTCGAACGCGGTGGTCCCGTACACCGTGCCGGGGACCCCAGGCATCACCTATCACCGGTCCGACCCCAAGAACGGATACTTCACGGTGACCGGCCCGAGCAGCAGCGGCGGCCGCGACGTCGACAAGATCGAGTACAAGGTGTCGGGAGTCTGCGGCAGCGGCTGCGCCGGGACGCAGACCACGTGGCCGTTCAACGTCCGCGTGGGTGGTTACTACGACCAGACCTACACGCTGCAGGCTCGTGCCCACAACGCCGCTGGCTGGAGCGCCTGGTCCAGTGCGACTGGCAAGACGGACCCGGAGCCGGTGCCGGAGTTCTCGGTGACATCGTCCGGCGTGTTCGCCGGGTGCTCCAACGAGCGCTGCGAGTACTGGGTCATCAACTGGAAGAACCTGGGCCCCGGCAACCACCAGGTGGCCTGCTGGGCCGGCGACACGTCGAACAACAACGGGCCGTCGTACTGGCATGACATCCACGAGCCGCACCCGACCACCTGGAGCGGCAGCGTCAAGTACAACATCAGCGGCGACAGTGGTTCGCAGCGGATGAGCTGCTACATGGGCGTGAGCTACAACGGCACCGCCGTCGGCGTGCACACCCCCGACAAGCTCTACACGGGCAGCACCTGGAACATCAGCTGAGGCAGGTCCCGCGTGCCAGCGAGCTCGCCGGCACGCGGGGCACGTCAGCCGTCACACCTCGTACTGATCCGGCACCCGCATCGCGGGCCCGCCCACCTGCAGCCCGAGCGGGACGGAGCGCCCCTTCGGCTCCTCCCACTCCTCCTGCCGGCCCAGGGCGGTCAGGTCGAGGTAGGGGTAGCCGTTGTGGAACTCCTCGATGCCGCGGCCGTACGTGGAATAGGTGTGGAACACCTCGTCGTCGACCCGGAGGAACGCGCTGATGCCCGGCAGCTCGGAGTCGTTCATGCTCTCGGTCCACGGCCCGCTGGTCCACGGCGTGCCGGCGTCGGCGAGCTCGGCCTCGGTGCGGAAGTGGAGCTGCACCGGCGCCACCCGGCTGTCCAGGGTGGCGTGGTAGTCGTAGTTGAAGTCGGTGCCGTACGACGAGTACCAGGGGAACTCCCAGCCCATCCGCTCGCGAAAGGCGGCGAGCTTCTCGTACGGGGCCCGCGACACGGCCGCCAGCGTGGTGTTGCGCACGTGGAGCTGCCTCAGCCGGCCGATCCCGTCGGCGGCCGACGAGCAGCTCGCGCACGCCTCGTCCCAGTCCGGGGCGAACATGAAGTGGTGCATCACGAGCTGGGGCCGGCCCTCGAACAGGTCAAGCAGGCTCACCGGCCCGTCCGGGCCCTCGAAGGTGTACGGCTTGTTGACGCGGACCATCGGCAGCCGGCGCCGGTCCGCGTTGACCTGGTCACGGAGCCGGGTCAGCTCCTTCTCCTGCACGAGCAGCTCCCTACGGGCGGCGTCCCACTCCTGCTGCGAAACCACCTCGGGCAAGTTCCCCATCGTCGGCATCTCGGTGACCCCCGGTCCCGTTCCTGCGGCTGGATCTCATCCGTCGTTCAGTCTGGCACCGACCACTGACACCGACCGCAGGCCGACGTAGGTCGAGCTTGCCGAGGCCGGGGGTCTCGACAAGCTCGACCAGCGTGGGGCAGTTCTAGCGCGCGCCGCCCGCCGTCCGCCCGGCCCGGCGCGCGCTCAGCGGCCGACGGCGGCCATGCCCGCGTCGTCGTAGCGGTTGCCGGCCACGCCGAGCCGGGCCACGAGCCCGTCGAGGTCGGCGACGTCGTCGGCGGACAGCGCCACCGTGGTGGCGCCCGCGTTCTCGTCGACCCGCTCGGTGCGGCGCGTGCCGGGGATCGGGACGATGAACGGGCGCTGGGCGAGCAGCCAGGCGAGCGCCACCTGGGCGGGCGTCGCTCCGCGCTGCTCGGCCAGGGCACGCACGTGATCGATCAGGGCCTGGTTCGCCGCGAGGTTCTCGGCCTCGAAGCGAGGCACGCGGGACCGGATCTCCCCCGGCGCGAACGACGCGTCCGGGGAGACGGTGCCCGTGAAGAAGCCCTTGCCGAGCGGGCTGAACGGCACGAACCCGATGCCGAGCTCCGCGCAGGCCGGCAGCACCTCCGGCTCGGGGTCACGCGTCCACAGCGAGTACTCGCTCTGCACGGCGGTCACCGGGAACACGGCGTGCGCCCTCCGGATCGTCGTGGCTCCGGCCTCGGAGAGGCCGAAGTGCTTGACCTTGCCCTCCGCGACCAGCTCCCCCACCGTCCCGGCGACATCCTCGATCGGCACGTCGGGGTCCACGCGGTGCTGGTAGAAGAGGTCGATCGCGTCGACGCCGAGCCGGCGGAGCGAGGCGTCGGCCACCCGGCGGATCTGCTCGGGGCGCGAGTCGGTGCCCTGCATCCGGCCGTCGACGATGTTCCAGCCGAACTTCGTCGCGACGACGACCTGCTCGCGCACCGGCGCGATCGCCTCGCCGACCAGCTCCTCGTTCACGTACGGCCCGTACACCTCGGCCGTGTCGATGAACGTGACGCCCCGCTGCACGGCGTGGCGCAGCACACCGATCATGTCGTCGCGGCTGCCGGGGTTCGGCCCGTAGCTCATCGACATCCCCATCGCGCCGAGGCCGATGGCCGAGACCTCGAGACCCTGGCCGAGCTTCCTGGTGTGCATGGCGCGCTCCTTCTGTCGTCGTCAGTCTGACCGTCGCCTCGAGTCAACGCCCGCCGGGCGCGGCCGGGGAGTCCCTCTCGGTCCGGGTACTGACAGTGCCTGGTTCGGCCGACCGGTCGACGTCGGGCTCGACGACATAGGGTGTTCGCTGTGCCGGACACCCCTTTCGCCCCCGAGCCGTTCGCCCCGCAGACCGCTCCGGAGGAGATCGAGGACCTCCGCACCCGGCTGCGGATGACACGCTGGCCCGACGCTCCCGAGGACGCCGGGTGGTCCCTGGGTATCGATCTCGACTACCTGCGTGAGCTGGTCGCGTACTGGGCGGACGGTTTCGACTGGCCGGCCCAGGAGGCGGCGCTCGCCCGGCTCCCTCGCTTCCGGGCCCAGGTCGGCGGGCTGGGGATCCACTTCGTGCACGCCCGGGCGGTAGCGCCGGCCGGGCCGGTGCTGCCGCTGGTGCTCTGCCACGGGTGGCCTGACTCGTTCTGGCGGTACGCCAAGGTCGTCTCCCTGCTGACCGATCCGGGCGCGCACGGCGCCGACCCCGCTGACGCGTTCGACGTCGTCGTCCCCGACATGCCCGGCTTCGGGTATTCGGACCGGCCCACCGGGCCCCCGCTGAGCTCCATCGACGTGGCCGGGCTGTGGGCCGAGCTCATGCGCGGGCTCGGCTACGAGCGGTTCGGCGCGGCGGGAGGCGACATGGGCAGCCACGTGAGCCGGTACCTCGCGCTCGACCACCCCGATCGGGTCGCCGCCGTACACCGCACGGACGCCGGGCTGCCCGTCTTCGCCGGTGATCCCGCGACCCTCACCGCCGAGGAACGCGCCTGGTTCGCCGAGGTCGCCACCTGGGGCGCCACCGAGGGCGCCTACGGCGCGATGCACCGCACCAAGCCGCAGACGGCCGCCGCCGCGCTCAACGACTCGCCCGCCGGCCTGGCCGCCTGGATCGTCGAGAAGCTCCACGGGTGGAGCGACGGCGGGGTCGACCGCGGCTACACGCGCGACGAGATCCTCACGCTCCTGTCGATCTACTGGTTCACCGGCACGATCGGCTCGTCCATGCGGATGTATCACGCGAACTCGGCGATCCACGCCGGGCAGCTCACGCGCCGGGTCGAGGTCCCGTCGGGGTTCTCGCTGTTCCGCGGCGACGTCGTCCGGCCGCCCCGGGCCTGGCTCGAGCGCACCACCAACACGGTGCGGGTGACCGAGCCCGAGCGAGGCGGGCACTTCGCGGCGTTCGAGGAGCCGGAGCTGTACGCGCGGGAGCTGCGGGAGTTCTTCCGCCCGTACCGCGGCACCGGCGCGGCCTGATGTCCCCGAACAACACCACGTTCCATCCACGACGAGGAGTTATCTGATGCAGCGACGAACACTAGGATCCGGAGCCGCTAGCCTCGAGGTCTCGGCCATCGGGCTGGGCTGCATGGGCATGAGCCGGAGCTACGGCCCCAACCCCGGCAGCCGCGACGAGATGATCGGCGTGCTGCGCGGCGCCGTCGACCGCGGGATCACGCTCTTCGACACCGCCGAGGCCTACGGCCCGTTCGTCAACGAGGAGCTGGTCGGCGAGGCCCTCGCCCCGGTGCGGGACCAGGTGGTCATCGCGACGAAGTTCGGCTTCAAGCTGGACGACGAGGGCCGCAGCGTCGGGACGGACAGCCGCCCCGAGCACATCCGGCAGGTCGCGGACGCCGCGCTGCGCCGGCTCGGCACGGACGTCATCGACCTCTTCTACCAGCACCGCGTCGACCCCCAGGTGCCGATCGAGGACGTCGCCGGCACCGTCGCCGAGCTGATCGACGCCGGCAAGGTGCGGCGCTTCGGCCTCTCGGAGGCGGGCGCCGACACCATCCGCCGCGCGCACGCGGTCCAGCCCGTCACGGCGCTGCAGAGCGAGTACTCGCTGTGGACCCGCGACCCCGAGCCCGAGATCCTCCCGACGCTCGCGGAGCTCGGCATCGGGTTCGTCCCGTTCAGCCCGCTGGGCCGGGGCTACCTCACCGGCGCGCTGAATGCCTCGACGCCGCTCGCCGACGACGACATGCGCACGGGCCTGCCGCGTTTCAGCGCCGAGAACCGCGACGCCAACCAGGCATTCGTCGAGCTGCTCGGCGCCGTCGCCGCCCGCAAGGGCTGCACGACGGCGCAGGTGGCGCTGGCCTGGCTGCTCGCGCAGCAGCCGTGGATAGTCCCGATCCCCGGCACGCGCCGGATCAGCCGCCTCGAGGAGAACATCGGCGCGGCCGACGTCGAGCTCACCCCCGAGGACCTGGGCGAGATCGCGGCCGGCGCCGAGCAGATCGAGGTCAGCGGCGAGCGTTACACCGAGGCGATGCTCCGGATGACGGGGCTGTAGGCCGGCCGGACCGGCCAGCTGACTCGGCGTATCTCCGACGCCGAGTCAGTCCGCCGGACCGGGCGCGTCACCACTCCAGCGATTCGCCGCGCGGCGCGACCGTGCGGGGCACGCCCCAGGGGTTGTCGTCGCGCAGCGGCGGGGGCAGCAGCTCCTGCGGCGCGTCCTGGAAGGCGACGCCGCGCAGGAACCGGCCGATCGCCGCGGTGCCGACCGACGTCCCGTCGGTGGTCGTCGCCGGCCAGGGGCCTCCGTGCTGCATCGCCGGCGTGACCGCGACGCCGGTGGGCCATCCGCCGAGCAGGACCCGGCCCGCGTGCTCGGCCAGCGCGTGCACCAGCTCTGCCGGCCCGGCGTTCTCCCCCGCCCCCAGGTGCAGCGTCAGCGTGAGGTTCCCGGGGAACAGCTCGCCGACGACGCCCGCCAGGTCCGTGCCGTCCGGGTACTCCACGATCACGGAGAACGGCCCGAACACCTCGTCGAGCAGCGCCGGCCCGGCGTCCCGGAGCAGGTCGAGCGGGACGGCGACGAAGGTCGGCGTCGCCCAGCCCTGCCCGTCGTCGTCCCGGCGCAGCCCACCCCGGTGCACCACCCGGACGCCGTCCACGCCCAGCACCTGCGCGACGCGCCGCTCGTACCCGTCGGTGATCGACGGGTTCAGCAGCCGGTGCTCGGGCACCTGCGCCGCGGCGGCGGCCACGACGTCGTCGTACTCCGCACCCTGCGGGACGAGGAGGAAGCCCGGCTTGGTGCAGAGCTGGCCCGCGGACCCGGACACGCTCGCCACGTAGCCGCCCAGCAGCTCGTCCGCCCGCTCGCGCAGCGCCCCCTGAGAGACGAGCACGGGGTTGACGCTGCCCAGCTCGCCGAAGAACGGGATGGGGTCGGGCCGCGCGGCGGCCCGGGCGGCCAGCAGCTGCCCGACCCGCTGCGACCCGGTGAACGCCGCCGCCCGCACCGCCGGGTGCTCGACCAGGGCGGTCCCCGCGTCCTGCGACCTGACGAGCTGCAGCGTGGCGGACGGCAGTCCCGCCTCGACGAGCGCCCCGGCCACGAGCTCGGCAACCCGCTCCGACAGCCGCGGGTGCCCCGGGTGCGCCTTGACGATCACCGGGCAGCCCGCCGCGAGCGCCGCCGCGGTGTCGCCGCCGGCCACGGAGAACGCGAACGGGAAGTTGCTCGCCGCGAAGTTCAGCACCGGGCCCACCGGCCAGAGGGTGCGGCGCAGGTCGGGGCGGGGGCCGAGCACGAAGTCGGGGTCGGCCTCGTCGAGGCGGACGTCGAGGTAGGCGCCGTCGGCCACGACGCGCGCGAACAGGCGCAGCTGCACCTGCGTGCGCTTGAGCTCGCCGCGCAGGCGGGCCTCGGCGAGGCCGGTCTCGGCCTGGGCGGTGGCGACCAGCTCGTCCGCGTGGTCGCCCAGGACGGCGGCCGCGCGGCGCAGGGCGTCCGCCCGCACGCCGGGGTCGACGTGGGACAGCCCCGCGAAGGCTTCGGTGGCCCGGCGGGCGACGTCGTCGACGGTGCGGTCAAGCTCGGGCGCCGCGGTGGCGGTCATGGATCGGCTCCTCATCAGAAGCGGTTCGGGGGCGGGGTCGGACGGCGGTTTCGTGCGGCGGGCTCGGGCGGCATGCTCGGGCGGCGGGCTCGGGCGGCGGGCTCGGGCGGCGGGCTCGGGCGGCGGGCGGGGTAAACAGGATCAGAAGACGAACCCCGTCGGGAACGGGTCGCTCGGGTCGAGCAGGTAGTTGGCGGTGCCGGTCACCCAGGCGCGCCCGGTAATGGTCGGCACGACGGCGGGCACGCCGGCGACCGTCGTCTCGGAGACCAGCCGGCCGACGAACCGGCTGCCGATGAACGACTCGTTGACGAAGTCGGTGTTCAGCCCGAGTTCGCCCCGGGCCCAGAGCTCTGCCATCCGGGCCGACGTCCCCGTACCGCACGGCGACCTGTCGAACCAGCCCGGCCAGATCGCCATCGCGTGGCGCGAGAGCCGGGCGTCGGAGCCGGGGGCGATGAGCTCGACGTGGTGGCACCCCTCGACGCCGTCGAGCTCCGGGTGCTTCGGCAGGGCGGTCTCGTTGATCGCGTCCATGATGGCCAGCCCGGCGGCCAGCAGGTCCTGCTGGCGGGCCCGGTCGAAGGGCAGCTTCAGGTCGTCCAGGTCGACGAGCGCGTAGAAGTTGCCGCCGAACGCCATCGAGTAGGGCACGGTGCCGTAGCCGGGCACCTCGACGACCTGGTCGAGCGCCGTCACGAAGCTGGGCACGTTCTCGATGGTCACGGAGTCGGCGTGGCCGTCGCTGACGGCCACCTGGGCGACCACCACCCCGGCGGGGGTGTCGAGCCGGATCTCGGTGACCGGCTCGACGACGTCGACCATGCCCGTCTCGACCAGGACCGTGGCCACCCCGATGGTGCCGTGCCCGCACATCGGCAGGCAGCCGGACACCTCGATGTAGACGACGCCCCAGTCGCAGTCGGGCCGCGTGGGCGGCTGGAGGATGGCGCCGCTCATCGCGGCATGCCCGCGCGGCTCGTTCATGAGGAACAGCCGCAGCTCGTCCATGTGCTCCATGAAGTAGAGCCGCCGGTCGTTCATCGTGTCGCCGGGTATGGGCCCGACGCCGCCCGTGATGACGCGCGTCGGCATCCCCTCGGTGTGCGAGTCGACGGCTGTGATGGTCCTGCTGGATCGCATGCTCTCTCCTTTTCGTTGAGTGTTGGCTATTTGCGCTGTCGAATCCTTTCGAGGCCGCAAATATCCAGCACTCAGCGGGGGGTGCGGGAGGCGATATAGGTGAGCGCCGCCTCCGTGTCCTTGCGGACCTGGGCTTCGTGCTCCGCCGTCAGCGGGCCGCGCGGCGGGCGGGTGGGACCACCGTAGCTCTGCCCGGCGATGTCGATCGAGAGCTTGATCGCCTGCACGAACTCGGTCCGGGAGTCCCACCGGAACGCCGGCACGAGGTGGCTGTACAGCTCGCGCGCCTCGGCGATCTTCCCCTCGGTGACCAGGGTGTAGATCTCGACGGCCTCGCGCGGGAACGCGTTGGGGTAGCCGGCGAACCAGCCGGTGGCGCCCGCCACCAGCGACTCGAAGAGCAGGTCGTCGGCGCCGGCGATGACGTCGAGGTCGGGGGCCAGCTCCTTGATCTCCAGCACGCGCCGCACGTCGCCGGAGAACTCCTTCACGGCCACGACGTTCTCGAGCTGCGCCAGCTCGGCCAGGATGTCGGGCGTGAGGTCGACCTTCGTGTCGATCGGGTTGTTGTAGATCATGATCGGCAGGCCGACCTCGTTGACGGCGGCATAGTGCGCGATCACCTCGGACCGGTTCGCGCGGTAGAGCGTGGGCGGCAGCAGCAGGACGCCGTCGGCCCCGTCCTCGGCCGCGAGCTCGGCCCAGTGCTTGGCCTGGTGCGAGCCGACGCCGTGCACGCCCGCCACGACCAGCCCCCGGTCGCCCACCGTGGCGACGGCGGTCTGCACCACCTTGCGGCGCTCGTCGTCGGTCAGCGACGAGTACTCGCCCAGCGAGCCGTTCGGCCCGACGCCGCGGCAGCCGTTCTCGATCAGGAAGTCACAGTGCGCGGCGAACCGCTTGTAGTCGACGGCGAGCCCGGCTGGAGCGGACGCGTCCGGCGTGAAGGCGAGGGTGGTGGCGACGATCACGCCGCCGAGGTCGAAACGCTGGTTCATGTCTGGTCTCCTGTGGCTCGGGTTGCTGAGGCTCGGGTTGCTGAGGCTCGGGTTGCTGAGGGTTCGGATGGCGCCGGCTCGGGCGCTGGAAGTCGGGCTGTCGACGGCGGCATTGTCGACGGCATGGCCGCGAGATCACCTAGCCGGACCGGGACCACGAAGGGCCGCCGATCGACGGTAGGCGCAGTGTCAGCCGGCGCAGTACCGGCCGGCGGCGTCGGCCCGTCCAGGAGCTCCTGGAGCGTCCGGCCGCACATCCGAGCCTGGCACGGGCCGAGCCCGGCTCGGCTGGTGAGCTTCACGGAGCGCGTCTCGCGCGACCCGGTCAGCTCGGCCACCTCGCGGATGCGGCCGTAGGTGGTCTCCTCGCAGCGGCAGACGACGGTGTCGTCGCGCAGCCAGCCGACCCACCCGCCGCGGATGCCGTGCGCCGCCTCGATGCGCGCCGCGAAGCCGCGGGCCCGGGACCGTGCGCGCCCGGCGGACCGGGCCGGCCCCGCGGCCGTGTCGCCCCCTGCCGCGGCCGTGCCTGCGACGGCGCCCTCGGCCAGCGCGGCATCCGCCCCGCCGATGCCCGTGATCTCGCCGGCGGCCCACACCCCGGCCACGGAGGTGGCCTGCGCGTCGTCGACGATGACGAACCGGCTCGGCGACAGCGCGCAGCCCGCGGCGATCGCGAGCTCCAGGCGCGGCGTGAAGCCGTGGCTCACGCACACGGCGTCGGCCTCGACCTGCCGTTCCGTCCCAGGCACCGGCGCCCAGCGCTCGTCCAGGCGCGCGACGGTCACCGCCTCGACCTGCCCGTCGCCGTGCGCGGCCACCACGGCCTCGCCGGGCCGCCACGGCACCCGGTGGCGCACCAGGTCGCGGACGTAGCCGGCCAGCTCGCCGGCCTTGCCCGCCGCGCCGGCCAGCTCCCAGGGCCGGCTCAGCCAGCCGCGCACGAGGGCGGCGACCCGGGCCGCCTCGTGCACGCCGACCACGGTCGCGCCGGTCTGCAGCAGCGAGGACGCGACGGGCAGCAGGAAGGGACCGGCCCCGGCGACGACGACGCGCCGTCCGACGGCGACCCGCTCCCCCTTCGCCAGCGCCTGCGCCGCCCCGGCCGAGTAGACCCCGGGCAGCTCCCAGCCGGGGAACGGAAGGGTCCGGTCGTGAGCGCCGGTGGCCAGCACCAGCGCATCGGGTTCGAGCACCCGGGCCTCCCGCCCGACGCCGTCGGGCTCCCCCACCAGGACGTTAAGGCGAACGCCGGCGTCGGCCCGCTCCAGCGACCAGACCTGCGCCGACGGGACGACCGTCACGGCCGGGTGCGCCGCCAGGGCGTCGCGCAGCTCGCCGAACGTCGTCCACCGGTGGTGCAGCAGGTGCTCGCGACCGGCCGGGCGTTCGGCCGGCAGGTGGCGCCAGTACTGGCCGCCGAGCCCGTCGGCGGCGTCGAGCAGCGTGACGCGCGCGCCGGCCTCCGCGGCTGCCCGGGCGGCCGCGAGCCCTGCGGGACCCGCGCCGACGACCACGACGTGCCTCATGCGGTCACCTCCGGATCCCTGCCGACGTCGCCGCCCTGACGGGTCACGACATCGCCGCCCCGCGCACGGCGCAGGCACGCGCGCACGTCGCGCAGGCCGTTGACCTCGACCAGGCAGTCGAAGCACACGCCGATCCCGCAGAAGACGCCGCGCGGGGCGCCGCCCTCGCGGGTGGTGCGCCACTCCCGCCGTCCGGCGCCGAGCAGCACGCCCGCGATCGTCTGCCCGGCGGTGCCGGTGACGGGCTCGCCGTCGACCAGGATCGTCAGCGGGCGGTCGGGTCCCGGCTCGACCAGGTCACGCTCCGCCGGCACACGTCGCGACGTCATATCCGCGCCTCCCCGCGAGCGCCCCCCGACGTGTCAGACGCAGGGGTCACCCCAGTGACCTGTACGTCTGACACGTCGGCGGGACGATGGTTCCGGAGCCCCGGGCGGTCGACGGCGTACGCGCCCGGGTCCACCGCGGGCGCGAGCCCCAGCATCGCGGCGGCGAGCAGGTCGCCCGTCGCCGGGGCCAGGCCGACGCCCGCGCCCTCGTGGCCGGTGGCGAACCACAGCCCGGTCAGCGCCGGGTCGGGCCCGATCGCCGGGAGGTGGTCCGGCATGTAGGGCCGGAACCCGAGGTAGGACCGCATGACGTTGGTCCGCGCGAGGAACGGGAACACCGCCACCGCACGGCGCGCCATCTGGGCGAGCACTTCGGCGCTGAAGCGGTCGTCGAACCCCACCTGTTCCCGGCTCGACCCGATCAGCACGGTCCCGCCGCGCGTCGACTCGATCACCGCCGACGTCTGCAGCTCGGCGCCCGCGGACTGGGTGGCCGCGAAGTAGTCGCCGTCGTACACCTTGTGCCGGATGCGCTGCCCCATCGGGGTGGTCACCAGGACCATCCCGCGGCGCGGCCGCACCGGGATCCAGGAGCCGAGCCGCTCGGCGACCTGGGCCGACCACGGCCCCGCCGCGACGACGACGTCGCCCGCGGGCACGTCGCCCTGGGAGGTGGCGACGCCGGTCAGGCGGCCGTCGGCCCCCAGCAGCGGCCCGGTCACCTCGACGCCCGTGCGGACGACGGCGCCGGCCCGGCGCGCGGACGCGAGCAGCGCCTCGGCGGCGGCAACGGGCTGCACCTGCGCGTCCTGCGGGTAGTACACGGCGCCGACGACGCCGGGCGCCAGGTCCGCCTCCAGCCCGCGCGCCCGCTCGGCGCTCACCTCGACCGCCTCGACGCCGGCCGCGCGCTGCGCGTCGGCGAACCCGCGCAGCCCGTCCAGGCCGTCGGCGGAGGTGACCACGACCAGGCCGCCCTTGGCCTCGTGCTCGATCGACGGGAACCGCGGCCCGAGCTCGTCCGCCAGCTCGTCGGCGAGGTGCGCCCACCGGCCCAGGGACACCTGGGCCAGCTCCAGCTCCGGGCCGGGGCCCTTGTCGGAGACCAGCAGGTTGCCCTCGCCGTGGGCACTGGTGGCGGACGCCGCCGCCCCGCGGTCGAGCACCGTCACCCGGGAGCCCGCCCGCGCGAGGGCGCGCGCGCACGCCGCGCCGACTATGCCGGCGCCGACGATCACGACGTCCGCTGCCACATCCACCCTCTCGTTCGTCTCACTTCGCTGGTCGAGCTTGTCGAGACCCGGGTCCTGCCGAGACACCAGGTCTCGACAAGCTCGACCAGCAACCTGTCAGTCCTCCGGCTTGCCCGCCCACGTACCCAGCGAGTGCCCGATGTGCCGCTCCATGAGCGCCTTGGCACCGGCGCCGTCCCCGGCCGCGAGCAGGTCGAGCAGCTCGTGGTGCTCCTGGGCGGAGCTGGCGAGCGTGCCGCTCGCGACCATCGTCGACAGCCCGAGCAGGCGCGCCCGGTCCCGCAGGTCGGCCACGATCTCGCTGGCCACGGGGTTGCCCAGCAGCCCCATCAGCCGCAGGTGGAACGCCTGGTCCGCCTGCAGGTAGGCGACCAGGTCGCCCGTGCGCGCACGCTCGACGATCTCGTCGGCCAGCGCGCGGAACTCCCCCAGCTGCCCCACCGGGAACGACTTGGCCAGCCGCTCCATCCAGACCGGCTCGATCACGAGGCGGACGGCGGCGACGTGCCGCAGCGTCTGGTCGCTCACGCGAGTGACGCGGAATCCCTTGTTCCGCACGGCCTCGAGGAATCCCCGCCGCTCCAGGTCCAGCACGGCCTCCCGCACAGGCGTCGCCGACACGTCGAAGCGCGCGGCGAGGGTCGGCACGGACACGAGCTCACCGGGCTCCAGCTCGCCCGCGACGATCGCCGCCACGAGCGCGCGGTGCACCTGCTCGCGCAGGCTCGCGACCGGCTGGAGACGACGGACCGACGGGGTCGGTGATGCGGTGCTCATGGTGCACTCCTGGATGGTCAGGGATCGCTAGTAGTATATTACACCGGACAGGATTCCCGTCACCAGTGCGCCTGAGAGTACCTGAGCGGAGCCCGCAAGGGCGGGTCTTATGGGGCCTCAAGTGGCCGACGAATGCCGAAACGCGACGTTTACATTCACCCCATCGACACCGCCCGGGTCGATCAGTAGAATATCACGCATCACATATCGTAGGCCGAGGCCGGAAGGGCGGGACGATGCCATCCGAGACGACGACCGGGGCGCCGGAGCGCACCAGCCGGCTGCCCGTTGCCGGCGTCGCCGGACCGCTGGGCAGCCCGCTCGGTCAGGGCCACGTGGTCCTCACCGGCGGCCTGCTCGGCCAGTGGCAGCGGCGCAACACCCACGCGACCCTGCCCCACGCCATCGGCCAGGTTCGGGCCTCGGGCGTCCTGGACAACTTCCGGCGCGTGGCGCACTCGACCGGTGAGCCGTTCAGCGGCAGCTACCCGTTCGCCGACACCGACGCCTACAAGACGCTCGAGGCGGCCGCGTACGAGCTCGCCCGCAACGAGACGGCGAACGAGACGGCACACGAGACCGCGGAGGTCCGCGCCTTCTACGAGGAGGCGGTTGCCCTCATCGCCGGCGCGCAGGCCGCGGACGGCTACCTCTCGACGTACCACCAGGGCGCCGGCGCGCCCGGCGTCCCGTGGGCGGACCTGGCCGGGGGCCATGAGCTGTACAACCTCGGGCACCTGATCCAGGCCGCCCTCGCCGCCGCCCGCCGGCTCGGCGACCGCCGACCCCTGGCGGTCGCCCGCCGGTTCGCGGACCTCGTGGTGGACCGGTTCGGCGACGACGGGCGCGCGGAGTACTGCGGCCACCCCCAGATCGAGGCGGCGCTCGTCGAGCTGTACCGCGAGACCGGGCACCAGCCGTACCTGCGCCAGGCCGAGCTGTTCGTCGAGCGACGCGGCTCGGGCCTCTTCGCCCGGGCGCCGTTCGGGCCCTCCTACTACGCGGACCACGCGCCGCTGCGCGACCTCGACACCGTCACCGGGCACGCCGTCCGCATGGTCTACCTCGCGGCGGGCGCCACCGACGTCGCCATCGAACGAGGTGACACAGCCCGCATCGACCACCTGCTGCGGCTGTGGGACGACATGGTGCGCACCAAGTCGTACGTCACGGGCGGGATCGGCTCGCGGCACTCCGACGAGGCGTTCGGCGACCGGTACGAGCTGCCGTCCGAGCGCGCCTACGCCGAGACGTGCGCCGCGATCGGCACCATGCAGTGGGGCTGGCGGCTGTTCCTCGCCACCGGGAGCGCCGCGGTGCTGGACCACGTGGAGCGCGTCCTCTACAACGGGTTCGCCGCCGGCATCGGGCTCGACGGCACGCGGTTCTTCTACGACAACCCGCTGCAGCGGCGTCCCGACCATACCGACGGCCGACCCGTCGACCCGGCCGAGCCCCTGCGCCGCGCCTGGTTCGGCTGCGCGTGCTGCCCGCCGAACGCGACCCGCTGGGTCAGCCAGCTCCAGGACCACATCGCCCTGGCGACGCCGGACGGGCTGACGATCGCCCTGCCGGCCGCCGGCCGCGTCCACTCGCCGGCCCTCTCGGTCGAGATCGTCACCGACTACCCGTGGGACGGGCGCATCACGATCCGCGTGCTCGACACGGCCACCGACACAGCCACCCAGCCAGATGCCGACGCCGCCCCCGCGACCCTGACCGTCCGGGTCCCCGGCTGGGCGACGGCGCCGCGGGTCACCGTCGACGGCACGCCCGTGGCCGCCGGGGCCGCGGACGGCTGGCTGCGCCTGACCCGCGCGTGGCGACCCGGGCAGGAGGTGGTGCTCGACCTGCCGATGCACGCCCGGCTCGTCACGTCGCACCCCGCGGTGGACGCCACGCGCGGCGCCGTCGCCGCCGTGCGCGGGCCGGTGGTGCACTGCCTGGAACAGGCCGACTCCCCCGCGCCCCTCGACGACGTCGTCGTGCACGCGGTCGGCGAGCCGCCGCCGTCCGACGGCTTCGACGCCGTCCTGCGGCATGCCCTGACCGCGCACGTGAGCCGGCGGCCTCCGCCGTCGGACGACCCGTACCCGGCCGCGGACCGGACCGACCCACCCAACCCACCGGCCTCGTCGACGACGACGCAGGTCGCGCTGGTGCCCTACCACCTCTGGGCGAACCGCGAGCCCGGGGCGATGCGGGTCTGGCTCCGGCACACCTGACCGGACCCGGACCACGCCCGAGGGCCCCCACCCTCACGTCCTACCCGTACGACCCCCTCGACGCTTCAGCGTCACAGATCGAGAGGCCACACCGTGAAGCTCCATCGGATACCGACGGCGGTCATCGCCGTCGCCACGACCCTCGCGCTCGCCGCATGCGGCGGCGGCCAGACCAGCTCCTCAGGGGGCGGTGGGTTCACCGCCGAGCCCGCCGAGGGCGGCACCGTCCACGTCCTGCAGAACGCCGACTTCTCCTACCTCGACCCGGCCCGCGGCTGGGACGGCGGGGTGAACAACTTCTACCGGCTGGTCTACCGGCAGCTCACGACGTCCGCGCCCGGCTCGTCCGAGGACCCCACCAAGATCGTCCCCGACCTCGCCGAGAGCCTCGGCGAGGCGTCCGACGACGGCCTGACCTGGACCTACACGCTCAAGGACGGGCTCAAGTTCGACAACGGCGACCCGATCACGTCCGCCGAGGTCAAGTTCGGCATCTCCCGGGCCTGGGACCCGCAGATCGGCATCGGCTCGCCGTACCTCAAGCAGGTCATCGACGCCCCGAAGGGCTACGAGGGCCCGTACAAGAGCGGCGACATGCCGACCATCGAGACGCCGGACGACAAGACGATCGTCTTCCACCTCATCAAGCCGTTCCCCGAGTTCGACGCCGTGCTCTCCCAGGTGAACGCGACGCCGTTCCCCGTGGACAGCGGTGCGGGCAACGAGTTCATCCACAAGATCATCGCGTCCGGCCCGTACAAGCTGGCCGAGTACGTGCCGGGCAGCACCATCAAGCTCGAGCGCAACGAGAACTGGGACCCGGCGACGGACGAGGTGCGCGCCGCCAAGCCGGACGCCTGGGAGTTCACCATCGGCCTGGACCCGGCCACGATCGACGAGCGCCTGATCGCCGGGCAAGGAGCGGACGTCAACGCGATCTCCGGCAACATCCAGCCGGCCACGCTCCCGCGCCTGCAGACGCCGCAGCTCAAGGAGCGCGTCCTGGAGTTCCCGGGCATCTGCACCACCTACATGGGCCTGAACACCACGAAGAAGCCGCTCGACGACGTCCGCGTGCGGCAGGCGATCAGCTACGCGATCGACCGCACCACCATCGTGAACGCGAGCGGCGGCACGCAGCTCGGTGACCCGGCCACGACGATCCTGCCGCCGTCGGTCGCGGGCCACAAGGACTTCGACCTGTACCCGTCGCAGGACGGGACGGGTGACGTCGAGGCCGCCAAGAAGCTGCTGGACGAGGCGGGCCTGGCTGACGGGTTCACCCTCACGCTCGACATCCGCGCGCAGGAGTCCATGCAGGCCCAGGCCGAGGCGGTCCAGCAGGCGCTCGAGCGCGTCGGGATCACCGTCGAGCTCAACCTGATCGACACCTCCACCTACTACGAGACCATCGGCACCCCGTCGCAGCAACACGACGCCGCGATCACCGGCTGGTGCCCGGACTGGGCCTCGTCGGCGGCGACCTTCCTCCCGCCGCTGTTCGACGGCCGCAACATCTACGAGAAGGGCAACGGCAACCTCGCCCAGATCAACGACCCGGAGATCAACAAGCGGATCGACGAGATCGGCGCGATGACGGACATCGAGGCCGCGAACAAGCAGTGGGGCGACCTCGACGAGCAGATCCTGAAGCTGGCCCCGGTGGTCCCGCTCATGGTCGCCAAGGGCGTCATGCTGCCGGGCGAGAACGTCACCGGCCTGTTCTCCTCGGCGAACGCCGCGACCGGCGGCATCGACTACGTCGGCGTCGGTCTCAAGGACCCTGAGAAGGGCTGATCCATGACGTCCACCCAGACCGGCCTCACGGTCATGTCCGGGTCCGGCGACACCGCGGAGGCGCCGGCGGCCACTCAGGCCGCCGGCGCCGTCCGGGCCGGTGCCGGCGGTACCTGGCAGGCACTGCGCCACGATGTCGGCGCGATGCTCGGCCTCGGCTACATCGTCCTGGTCACGCTCGTCGCGATCCTCGCGCCCGTGCTCACCTCGATCAGCGGCTGGACGCCGTACGAGTTCGACCAGACCGCCATCGACCCCAACCTCGGCGGCATGCCGATCGGCCCGTGGGGCGGCATGGGCGCCGAGCACTGGCTCGGAGTCGAGCCGGGCAGCGGGCGCGACATCTTCGCGCGCATCGTCTACGGCGCGCGGGTCTCGATGAGCATCGCGCTGGCGGCGACGGCGCTGACCACCGTGCTGGGCGTGTCCCTCGGGCTCGTGGCGGGCTACTTCGGCGGCCGCGTGGACCTCGTGGTCTCGCGCATCATGGACTTCCTCATGGCCTTCCCGGCGCTCATCTTCATGATCGCCGTGCTCTCCGCCCTGCCCGCGGGCAACCGGTCGGGGCTGCTCGTGGTGGTGATCTCGGTCTTCGGGTGGCCGTACCTGGCGCGCATCGTGCGCGGGCAGACGATGTCGCTCGCGCAGCGGGAGTTCGTCGAGGCGGCCCGCGCGGCCGGGGCCAGCGGCACGCGCATCGTGTTCCGCGAGATCCTGCCCAACCTGCGCTCGACGATCATCGTGATGTCGACCCTCGCGGTGCCCGGGTACATCGGCACCGAGGCCGGGCTGTCGTTCCTCGGCGTCGGCGTCGTGCCGCCCGCACCGAGCTGGGGGCAGATGATCGCCGCCTCCGTGAAGTGGTACGCCGTCGACCCCGCCTACTTCGTGGTGCCTGGCGTGTGCCTGTTCCTGCTCGTGCTCTCGTTCACCGTGCTCGGTGACCGCCTGCGCGCCGTCGTCGACGCCCAGGAGGGTCGCTGAATGCCCCGGTTCCTGATCACCCGCATCGCGTCGGGGCTGATGGTCCTGCTGCTGGTGTGCCTGTTCACCTATCTGGTCTTCTTCGCGCTCTCGCCGGACCCGGCGGTACAGATCTGCGGCAAGAACTGCACGCCCGAGCTGATCGACCAGATCCGCGGCAACCTCGGGCTCGACCTGCCGTTCTGGACCCAGTTCTTCCACTTCGTCGTCGGCATCTTCGCGGGCCGCACCTACGGCGAGGGCGCGAGCGCAGTCGAGTGCGCGGCGCCGTGCCTGGGCTACTCGTTCCAGTCCAGCCAGGCGGTGTGGGACATGATCGTGCAGCGCCTTCCGGTCTCCGCGACCGTCGCCGTGGGCGCCGCGGTGCTGTGGCTGCTCGCCGGGCTGGTCGGCGGCCTGCTCAGCGCCGTGAAGGAGGGCACGTTCCTGGACCGGTTCACCACCGGCCTGACGCTGACGAGCATGTCGATCCCCAACTACGTGCTCGCCCTGGTGCTGCAGTACGTGCTGGTGGTCCAGCTCCAGTGGCTGCCGTTCCCCCAGGCCGTCGCCTTCGCGGACGATCCCGTGCAGTGGTTCCTCAACTTCGTCATGCCGTGGATCGTGCTCGCCGTCGGGTACGCGGCCTCCTACACGCGGCTGACCCGCGCTAACGTGCTCGACGTGCTGCGCGAGAACTACGTGCGGACCGCCTACGCCAAGGGCCTGCCGCAGTCGCTCATCTGGCGGCGGCACGCCCTGCGGCCGGCCCTGACGCCGGTCGTGACCATCTTCGGCATGGACTTCGCCGGCCTGCTCGGCGGGGCGCTCATCACCGAGACGGTCTTCGGGATCAACGGCGTCGGCAAGATGGCCGCCGACTCGATAGCCCGCAACGACCAGCCGGTGATCATGGGCGTCACGCTGCTCGCCGGGTTCCTCGTCGTCGTCGGCAACCTCGTGGTCGACGTCGTCTACACCGCCATCGACCCGAGAGTGCGGGTGAACGCATGACGACCATCTCCCCCACCGGCAGCACGACCGCCGGCGGCCCGGCGACCGGCACGGACGCGCTCCTTCAGGTGCGCGACCTGACGGTCACCTTCGCCACCCCGCGCGGCCCGCTCGACGCCGTCCGCTCGCTCGACCTCGACCTCGAGCCTGGCGGGGCGCTCGGCATCGTCGGCGAGTCCGGCTCCGGGAAGTCCATGACCAGCCTCGCGATCATGGGCCTGCAGCCCCGGGCCGCGCGCCGCACGGGCAGCGTCCGCCTGCGGGGCCGGGAGCTCGTCGGCATGTCCGAGGCCGACCTGCGCCGGGTGCGCGGCGACCGGATCGCCATGGTGTTCCAGGACCCGCTCTCCTCCCTGAACCCGTACTACACGGTCGGGCTCCAGATCGAGGAGGCCTACCGCGCGCACCGCCCCGGCGTGACCCGCCGGGCGGCGCACAAGGTCGCGATCGCCGCCCTGGAGCGCGTGCACATCCGGGACGCCGCGCGGCGCGTGAACCACTACCCGCACCAGTTCTCGGGCGGCATGCGCCAGCGCGTCATGATCGCGATGGCGCTGAGCACGGAGCCGGAGCTGCTGATCGCCGACGAGCCCACCACCGCGCTCGACGTCACGGTCCAGGCCCAGATCCTGGACCTGCTGCAGGAGATCCGGCGCGAGACCGGCACGGGCCTCGTGCTGATCACGCACGACCTGGCGGTCGTCAGCGAGATCACCGACCACATCGTCGTCATGAAGGACGGCGTGTGCGTCGAGCGGGGCGCCGTCGAGCAGATCTTCACCAGCCCGCAGCACCCCTACACGCAGGCGCTGCTCGACGCCGTGCCGCGCATCGACGACGAGATCGGCGAGCTGCGCGCGGTGGCGCCGGGCTCAGCCCCCTTTCTTGTCCCCGATCCCGCCGCCCCTGACCGTGTCGTTTTCAAGAAGGGAGGTCCGGCATGAGCGAGCCGCTCCTGAGAGCCACCCACCTGGTCAAGGAGTTCCCGATCATGGGGACCGGAGGACTCCTGCGCCGCCCGGAGACCTTCCGGGCCGTGGACGACGTGAGCTTCGAGCTCCGGTCGGGCGAAACGCTCGCCCTGGTGGGCGAGTCCGGTTCGGGCAAGTCGACGACGGCGCGGCTGGCCGCGCGGCTGCTCGACGTCACGTCGGGCACCGTCGAGCTGGACGGCGAGGACGTCACCGCGCTGGGGCGGTCCGAGCTGCGCCGGTTCCGCAGCGAGGTGCAGGTCGTCTTCCAGGACCCGTTCTCCTCGCTCAATCCGCGGCACACCGTGGAGCGGATCGTCACGGCGCCCCTGGCCTACCAGCAGCGGACCATCCCGGGCGGCGCCCGGGCCTTCACCCGCTCCCTTATGGAGCGGGTCGGGCTCGACCCGGACCACTCGCAGAAGTACCCGGCGCAGTTCTCGGGCGGGCAGGCGCAGCGCATCGGGATCGCCCGGGCGCTGGCGGTGAGCCCGCGCGTCGTGGTGTGCGACGAGGCGGTCTCGGCCCTGGACGTGTCGGTCCAGGCGCAGGTGATCAACCTGCTGCGCGACCTGCAGCGCGAGGAGGGGCTGACGTACCTGTTCATCGCGCACGACCTGGCGGTGGTGCGGCAGATCGCCACCCGGGTCGCGGTGATGACGCAGGGGCAGATCGTCGAGGAGGGCGACCGGGACGCCGTCTTCGGCGCGCCGCGGCACGAGTACACCCGCAAGCTGCTCGACGCCGTCCCGCGCATCCGCCCCGAGTGGGAGCGGGAGCGGCGGCGCAACGCCGCGCGGACCGCGGAGGCGACGGCATGAGCACGGGCATGAGCACGGGCACGGGCACGAGCACGGCCGCCGGGCCATGGACCACGTACCTGCTGCCGGGCATCGGCGTCCGCGAGCGCCGTGTCGCGGTGCCGCTGGACCGGTCGGGCCGGCTGGCGGGCGAGGTGGAGCTGCTGGTGCGCGAGCTGGTGGACCCGACGCGCGGGGAGGAGGACCTGCCGCTGCTGGTGTACCTGCAGGGCGGTCCGGGCGGGGCGAACCCGCGGCCGCTGCGCCGGGACGGTTGGCTGGACGTGGCGCTGCGCGACTACCGGGTGGTGCTGGTGGACCAGCGCGGGACGGGCGGCAGCTCGCCGCTGGACGGCGAGGTGCTGGCGGGCCTGGGCGCGTGCGAGGGCGCAGACCTGCTGGCGTGCTACCGGGCCGACTCGATCGTGGCGGACCTGGAGGACGTGCGCCGCGAGGTCTACGGCGGGCGGCCGTGGACGACGCTCGCGCAGAGCTTCGGCGGCTGGATCACGCTGACGTACCTGTCGTTCGCGCCGGAGGCGCTGCGGGCCTGCTACATCGCGGGCGGGGTGCCGGGCACGCCGCCGTCCGCCGCGGAGGTGTATCGCAGGACCTTCACCCGCGTGGCGGGCCGGACGGGCGAGTACTACGCGCGGTACCCGGCCGACGTCGAGGCGGTGGCGGCGATCGCGGACCGGCTCGCCGGGGGCGACGTCCTGCTGCCGGACGGCGACGTGCTGACCGTGCGCCGGTTCCAGTCCATAGGGATCGACCTGGGCATGAAGCCGGGCACGGAGCGGATGCACTGGTTCGTGGAGAAGGCGTTCGTACGGCCAGGGCGGCTGTCTGCCGGGTTCCTGCAGGAGGCCATGGTGCGGACGGCGCAGGCGGACGGCCCGCTGTTCTGGACGCTGCAGGAGTCGATCTACGGGCATGGCGCGGGCGGGCCGACGGGCTGGGCTGCGCAGGCCGAGCGGGACCGGCGTCCGGAGTTCGACCCGGCGCGGCGTCCGCTGCTGTTCACGGGCGAGATGGCGTTCCCGTGGATGTTCGACGAGATCCGGCTGCTGCGGCCGTTCGCGCCGGCCGTGCACGAGCTGGCGGCGCGCGCCGAGTGGTCGCCGCTGTACGACCTGGACCGCCTGGCCGCCAACGAGGTGCCGGTCGCGGCGATCGTCTACCACGACGACATGTTCGTCGACTCCGGGCTGCAGCTCGACACGCTCACGCGGGTCGGGTCGGCGCAGGCGTGGGTCACCAACGAGTACGAGCACGACGGGATCGGCGACCCGCGGGTGCTGGAGCGCCTGCGGGAGCTGGTCCGCGACCGAGGAGGAGAGATTCGATGACGAACCCGAACACCACCCCACCCGCCACCCCCGGCCGGCCCCCGTACGCGGGGACCCGCGCCCCCAGGCTCGTCGAGAGCGACGCGTTCAACGCCCATATGGCGCGCGGCTGGGGCGCGCCCGACGTCGTCGTGCCGATGACGCCCGGCGCGCCCGCCGCCGCCGCGGCGCACCGCGAGCGCCTGTCGACAAGGATCGGCGCGAGCGACGTCGTGGTGGGCGCGGGCCGCGCGTCGCTGCGCAACGGCGACGTGCTGTACGGGTTCCGCGCGGACAGCGACTTCGTGTGGCTGACGGGCGTGCAGGCCGAGGACGGCGTCCTGGTGCTGCGGGCGGGCGGCGGCGGCCACGACGCGACGCTCTACCTGCCGCCGCCGGCCAAGCCGGGCGACAGCGCGTTCTTCGGGAGCGCCGCGTACGGCGAGCTGTGGGTGGGGCCGTCGCCGGACCTGGGCGACTGGGCCGACGCGCTGGGCATCGCGGTGGAGCCGCTGTCGGCGCTCGACGGCGTCCTCGTGGGCCTCGACGGTGCGCTTGCCGCGCCATCCGTCGACGACGACCTGGTGCGCCGGTTCGGCCTCAAGCCGTCCGAGGACCTGGCCCGCGCGCTGTCCGACCTGCGCATGATCAAGGACGACTGGGAGATCGCCCAGCTCCGCGAGGCCGTCGACCACACGGTCACGGGCTTCGAGGCGGTGGCGGCCGAGCTGCCGCGCGCGATCGGCGGGCTGGGCGAGCGGTGGCTGCAGGGCACGTTCGACCGGCACGCCCGCACGTTCGGCAACGGAGTCGGGTACTCGACGATCGTCGGCTCGGGACCGCACGCACCGACCCTGCACTGGGTGCGGTGCGACGGCCCGGTGCTGCCCGACATGCCGCTGCTGCTGGACATGGGCGTCGAGGCGAACTCCCTGTACACGGCGGACGTGACGCGGACGATCCCGCCGTCGGGCAGCTTCAGCCCGGTACAGCGGCAGGTGCACGACCTGGTCGAGAAGGCGCACCGCGCGGGCATGGCGCAGATCCGCCCCGGGGTCGCGTACCTCGACTTCCACTTCGCCTCCATGGAGGTCATCGCGCAGGGGCTGCACGACTGGGGGCTCCTGGACGTCTCGGTCGACGAGGCGCTGTCCCCCGGCGGGCAGCAGCACCGGCGCTGGCTCGTCTGCGGCATCGGCCATCACCTGGGCCTGGACGTGCACGACTGCGCCCACTCCGACTACCCCACCTACCAGGCGGCACCCCTGGAGCCGGGCGTGGTCATGACGGTCGAGCCGGGGCTCTACTTCCACGCGCACGACGAGACGGTGCCGCCGGAGCTGCGCGGCATCGGCGTCCGGCTGGAGGACGACCTGCTGGTCACGCCCGACGGCGCGGAGGTGCTCTCGGACGCGCTGCCGATCGACGCCGCGGGCATCGAGCGCTGGACCAAGGAGCGGATCGGTGACGCCCTGTGACGACCACCCGGACGACGACCCCGGCGATCACCGCGACGGCTGAGGCCGTGGCCGAGCCATTCCCCCTGGCCGCCGTCGAGCTCACGAGCGGGATCTTCACGCGCGCCCGGGACCAGATGCTGCACTTGGCGCGCACCTACCCCGTCGACCGGCTGCTCGCCGTCTTCCGGGCGAACGCCGGCCTGGACACGCGCGGCGCGCTGCCGCCGGGCGGCTGGGAGGACTTCGGCCACGCCGACGAGGAGCCCTGGGGCCCCGACGACTACCCGGGGCGCGAGGCGGCGCCCACGGCCAACCTGCTGCGCGGGCACTACGCGGGCCACTTCCTGTCGATGCTGGCGATGGCCTGTGCGGGCACGGGCGACGCCGCTCTGCGGGGCGAGCTGAAAGCCAAGGTCGACGACCTGGTCGAGGGGTTGCGGGAGGTCCAGGAGGCGCTGGCGGCGTCGGGCCGGTACAGCCATCCCGGGTTCCTCGCGGCGTATGGCGAGTGGCAGTTCTCCCGGCTGGAACGCGAGGCGCTCTACGGCGAGATCTGGGCGCCGTACTACACCTGCCACAAGATCATGGCGGGCCTGCTCGACGCGCACCGGCACACGGGCTCGCAGGACGCGCTGGAGATCGCCGAGCGGATGGGTCGCTGGGTGCACGGCCGGCTCTCCGTCCTGCCCGCGCGGCAGCGCAGGGACATCTGGGCCCTGTACATCGCGGGCGAGGCGGGCGGCATGAACGAGGTGCTGTGCGAGCTCGCCGTCCGCACCGGGGACACGACGTTCGTCGAGACGGCGCGCCTGTTCGACCTGGACCCGCTGCTCGACGCCGCCGCCGACGGCCGGGACGTGCTGGACGGCATGCACGCCAACCAGCACGCCGCGACGCTCCTGGGCTACCTCGCCCTGGGCGACCTGACGGGCGAGGCCCGCTACCGGGACGCCGTCGTCAGCCTCTGGGACATGCTCGTGCCCGGCCGTACGTTCGCCCACGGCGGCTCGGGCGAGAACGAGCTGTGGGGGCCGGCGGGCGCCGTCGCGCGCGACATCGGCAACCGCAACGCCGAGACCTGCGTGGCCTACAACATGCTGAAGCTCGCCCGCGCCCTGTTCGAGCGCACCGGCGACGCGCGCTACGCCGACTACTACGAGCGGGCGGTCACCAACCAGGTCCTGGGCTCGCGGCACGACGTGACCTCGGACGACTCGCCCGAGGTGACGTACATGTTCCCCGTCCATCCGGGGGCGCTGCGCGAGTACGACAACGTCGGCACCTGCTGCGGCGGCACCGGCCTGGAGAACCACGTCAAGTACCAGGACTCGGTCTACTTCCGGTCCGTGCCGGGCGCCGACCGCACCCTCTGGGTCAACCTCTACGTGGCCTCCGCCCTGCACTGGGCCGAGCAGGACGTGCACGTGGTCCAGGAGACGTCCTACCCCCTTGCGGGCACGAGCCGCCTGCGGGTCGACGCCACCGGCGACCTCGACCTGCGGCTGCGCGTGCCCGGCTGGGTCACCGGCGGCTTCACCGTGACGGTCGACGGTTCGCCCGAGGTCGTGGACGCCGTCCCCGGACAGTACGTCTCGATCCGGCGCGACTGGGCCCCCGGCACCGTGGTCGAGATCGGCATGCCGCTCACCCTGCGCGAGGTGCCCGCGCCGGACGACACGTCGCTCGTCACGCTCGAGCTCGGGCCCACGGTCCTGCTGGCCCGCAGCGCCGCCACGACCTGGCTCCCGCTCGCCGCCGCGACCTGGCGGCGCCTCGACGGCACGCTCGACGCGCCCCTGACCAGGGCCGACGGCGGCACGTGGCGGCTGGGCGACCTGGAGCTGGAGCCGGCCTGGTCCGGGTCGGACGCGCGGTACCACATGTACCTGCGGCGGGCCGATGCACACATCGGGTTCGCCGGGGCGGGCTCTGAGGCGGATCCTGGTGCCGAATCCGCGACTGGTTCCGGGACGGATCCGGGCGCCGCCGCCGACTCCGGCGTCCCGAACGTCGCGCGCCAGGACGGCAGCACCTTCCTCGACGTCCTCTGGTCGGACGGCGGCTTCGCCTCCCGGGCCGAGTTCCTCCAGGCGGTGCTGCGCACCACTGGCGAGTTCGTGGGGCTCGGGCTGCTCAGCGCCGCCGAGGCGGAGGCGGTCCTGGGCGCCGCCGTCCGCTCGCGCGTCGGCAGGGCCGCGGACGGCGAGGCCGCCTTCCTCGCGGAGGCCGTCGCCGCCCTGCGCGCCGACGCCCGCGCCGGATCCGCGCCCCGCGTCGAGCTGGTCGCGGCCGCTGCGCCCAGCGTCACCGGCTGGTACCACCACCCGGCCGAGCTCACCGTCACGGCACGGGCCGACGCCGGCGAGCCGACCGTCGAGGTCCGCGTCGGCGACGAGCCGTGGGCGCCCGCGCCGGCGGAGCCGCTGGTCCTGGGCGACGGCGTCCACACGGTCACGGCGCGCGCCGTCGACCAGGACGGCCGCGAGCGCCACGTGGTGCGCGAGGTCAGCGTCGACACCACGCCGCCCCGGACCAGCGCGACCGCGCGCCGCCTCGGCGCGCGCGGCGTCGAGATCAACCTGACGGCCACCGACGACGTCTCCGGCGTCGACAGCATCCGGTGGAAGGGGCCCGACACGTTCTGGGCGACCTTCCGCGAGCCGTTCACCCGGGCGCTCGCCGACCGGCCGCAGGTCATCGAGTTCGCCGCCACCGACCGGGCGGGCAACGAGGAGCCGGTCCAGACGCTCGTCCTCCCGCCCGCCGACTGACCCCCAGCGTGTCAGACGTACCGGTCACCCAGGTGACCTGTACGTCTGACAGCTCGCTGGGCAGCCCGCACGAGCACGACAACGAAGGAGTTGGAACACTCATGCACCAGCACGACCAGCACCTCACACGACGCACGGTGCTCCGCGCCGGGGCGACCGGCCTCGCGGCCGGCCTCCTCTCGGCCGGGCTGGGTCCCCTGGCGGGCGCCGCGACGGCGTCCGCCCCGCCGACGTCGGCCGCCCTGCTTCCTAGGCGGCCCCTGCGCCTGCTCGACCGCGCGGCGGCCCTCGACCACTGGGCGGTGCGGCCCTTCCCGCTGACCGACGTCGGGCTGTCCCCCAGCGTCGCCACCCGGGCGCAGGACCAGATGCTGCACTTCCTGCGCGAGTTCCCGGTCGACCGGGTGCTCGCCGTCTACCGGCGCAACGCCGGGCTCGACACCCGAGGCGCGGACGCGCCCGGCGGCTGGGAGGGCTTCGGGCATCCTGAGGAGGAGCCCTGGGGGCCCGACGACTACCCCGGCCGCACAGGCGTCCAGACCGCGAACCTGCTGCGCGGGCACTGGGGCGGGCACTTCCTGTCCGCGACCGCGCTCGCCTGGGCATCGACCGGCGAGCCGGCGTTCAAGGACAGGGCCGACGAGATCGTCGCCGGCCTGGGCGAGGTGCAGGCGGCGCTCGCGGCGACCGGGCGCTACACGCATCCCGGCTTCCTCGCGGCCTACGGCGAGTGGCAGTTCAGCCAGCTCGAGAAGTACGCGCCCTACGGCGAGATCTGGGCGCCCTACTACACCTGCCACAAGATCATGGCGGGCCTGCGCGACGCCTACCAGCTCACCGGCAACCAGCAGGCGCTGGACATCGCCGGCTCCATGGCCGACTGGGTCGGCTCGCGGCTGGACGGCCTGCCCGACGCCCAGCTCCAGAAGATGTGGGGCCTCTACATCGCCGGCGAGTACGGCGGGATGAACGAGGTGCTCGCCGACCTGACGACGATCACCGGCGAGGAGCGGTACGCCTACACGGCCACCCGGTTCGACCTGCGCGGCCTCATCGACGCCTGCGCCGACGGCGTCGACACGCTGAACGGCAAGCACTCCAACCAGCACATCCCGCAGTTCTCCGGCTACCTCAACATGTACGACCTCACGGGCGACACGCACTACCTGGACGCCGTCACGGGGTTCTGGGGCATGGTCGTGCCGGGCCGCACCTACGCGCACGGCGGCAACGGCGAGGCCGAGCTGTTCGGCCCACCCGACACCGTCGCGGGCGACATCGGCCCGCGCAACGCCGAGACCTGCGCCACCTACAACATGCTCAAGGTCTCGCGCCTGCTGTACTTCCACACGCTCGACCCGAGGTACATGGAGTACTACGAGCGCGGCGTGCTCAACCAGATAGTCGGCTCCAAGCGGAACACCCGGTCCGCTACCGACCCCGACGTGACGTACATGTTCGGCGTCAACCCCGGCACCACCCGCGAGTACGGCAACATCGGGACCTGCTGCGGCGGCACCGGCCTGGAGAACCACGTCAAGTACCGCGACTCCATCTACTTCCGCTCGGCCGACGCCGACGCCCTCTACGTCAACCTCTACCTCGCCTCGACGCTCGACTGGCCGGAGCGCGGGCTGCGGGTGGTGCAGCGCACCGAGTATCCGCGGGTGGGCTCGACCCGCCTGACGGTGCACGGTTCCGGGACGCTGGACCTGCACCTGCGCGTGCCCGGCTGGGTGCGCAAGGGCTTCACCGTGCGGGTCAACGGCCGCCTGGAGCGGCTCGACGCCGTCCCGGGCACGTACGTCACCGTCTCGCGCACCTGGTCGGACGGCGACGTGGTCGACGTCGACATGCCGCTGGGCATCCGGGCGGTGCCCACGATCGACGACCCAGGCGTCCAGTCCATCGAGTGGGGGCCGACGGTGCTGCTCGCGCGCAGTGCCTCGACCGAGTACCTCAAGCTGACCCTGTACCCGCACATGGCGCTGGACGGGACGGTCGACGGCGCGTTCGCCGATACGGGCGACGGTTATTTCCGGCACCGCGGCCTGGCGTTCGAACCCGCCTGGTCCGGTGACCACACGAAGTACCACATGTACGTCAAGCGGCACGAGCCGGCGATCGCCTTCGCCGGCGACGACTCCGGCGTCGCCAACGTGGCCCGCGAGGACGGCGCCACGTTCCTCGACGTCGTCTGGCACGACGGCGGCTTCCCGAACCAGGGCGCGCTCGTCGCCGCCGTGGGGCGCACCGCCGACGACTTCGTCGCCGCAGGGCTGCTCACCTCGGCCGAGGGCGAGCGCGTGGTGCGCACGGCGGCCGAGGCGAGGTTCACATGAGGACCCGGCTCGCGGCGGCCGCCGCTCTGACCCTCCTGGCCGGCCTCGCCGCAGCTCCGGCGAGCGCTTCGACGGTCCCGTCGTCGGTCGCGGCGCAACCCTCGTCCGCCGGCGACTGCCGGCTCCCCGCCGCGGTCGACGGCCTCGGCTCCGGATTCCCGGCCGACGAGCAGGCGCTTCCGGCCACGGGAACGCTCAAGGCGGCGCTCCTGTTCGTCGACTTCGAGGACCATCCGGCGTCCGCGGGCTCGCTCGACGAGGCGGGGGCGAACCTGGCCTCGGGCGTCGAGTACCTGGAGCGGGTCTCGGGCGGGCGGCTCGACGTGACCACGACGTCGTCGGACGGCTGGGTCCGGATGCCCGAGCCCTCGACGTCCTACCCGTTCGAGCGAGGCCTGAGCTACGAGGACCACGTGCGCTACATCGGCGACGCGATCGCCGCGGCCGACGACGCGTTCGACTTCTCGGACGTCGACGTCGTCTGGGTGACCGCGACGAAGGAGGCGCCGAACATCACCTACTCGCCCACCACCAACTTCCTGGACGTCACGGCGGACGGCAGCCACCTCACCCACGCCGTCACGTTCGGCTACGACCAGTGGCGCTGGGGCGGGCTCGTGCTGGCCCACGAGTCGGGGCACACGCTCGGCCTGCCCGACCTGTACCTGTTCGAGGCGCCGCCGGACGACCCGGGCAACTGGCACGCGGCTGTGGGCGGCTGGGACCTGATGGGCCTCATCTCGGGCGCCGGCCCGGAGTACTTCGCGTGGCACCGATGGCAGCTCGGCTGGCTCGACGACGCGCAGGTGGTCTGCGCCGATCCCCGGCGGGCCACCACCGCGCTGCTGCGCCCGGTCGCCGGGTCCGGTGAGGCGGCGCCATGGGAGGACGCGATGGTGGTGTACCGGCTCTCAGAGACGCGCGCTGTCGTCGTCGAGAACCGGCAGCCGGCCGGGTACGACGACGGCATTGGCGCCAGCGGCGCCCTCGTCTACACGGTCGACGCGTCGGTACCCTCCGGCGAGGGGCCGGTGCGGGTGGTGGACTCGACGCCGGGCTCACCGGACGGCCTCGACGACGCCCCGTTCGCGCCGGGCTCGTCCTGGACCGAGCCGACGACGGGTGCGGTGCTCTCGTTCCGCCGCGGGCCGGCGGACACCGTCAGGGTCGTCGTAACGCCCTGACGCCTGACGGGTCGGACGTGCAGGTCGCCCGGGTGACCTGCGCGTCCGACACGTCAGCTCGCCGAGCTTGCCGCCCGATCGAGCTCCTGCACGGCCCGGGCCGCCCGGGCCGTGACCTCCGGGTCGGGGTCCTTCTCGGCCATGCCGGCGAGCACGTCTCGGAAGACCGGCCACTCCGTGTAGACCATGGCCCAGACGGCGGCCATGCGGACCGGCGCGTCCTGGTGCTCGCTGGAGAACTTGATGTGGTCGACCATCTGCTCGTCGGCCTGCTTCGGCGCTCCGAGGCCGAGCTGCTTCAGCGCCTTGGCCCACCCTGCCGGGTAGACCTTCACGTAGCAGACTTCCAGCAGTGCCTCCGGTGTCCAGACCGGCAGCGCAGCGACGATGCGGTCAGCGACCTGTTCGGCGATCAGCGGGTCGTCATGCCGCGCCACCAAGTAGGCGGCGTCCGCCACGTCGTCGACGATGTAGTGGACCGTCCCGCCGTCCGCGGTATCCCATCGCGCCTCGAAGAAGATGCCGCGCTCCGGGTCTTCGTCGATCTGCCCGGCATAGCGCCACCCGCTGTCCTCGGCCAGGGCCCTGACCTGGGGCGGCTCGAAGCTGGGCCGTAGCAGGAGGTTTCGGCTCGCATGACGAGGCACGGGCATTGTGATTCCTCTCGTGAGGTATGGCGTCCGGACGACGCCGCCCGGGCCGAGAACGCCCGACTCTATCGGCCGCCGCCATGGCACTCACGGTCGGGGCCGTCGCGGTCCCCGCGACGATCCTCAGGCTCCCGCCTGGGGATCGGGCATCGAGACCACTCCAAGCTGTTGCATCATCGTCAACGAGTCGGTCTCACCCCAGTGTTCAGTGAGCATCCCGTCACTGACGCGGTACACCGCCGTAGCGGTGACGTCCAGTTCCCCACCGGTCGCCGGGATCGGGCCCATGTCCTCGACAAAGCGACCTTGCGCACGAATCCGCGTCACCACGAGATCTCCCTCGGCCACTTGGTCGAGCACCTCGTGGGTGCCAGGTGTGGATCGCCAGAAGATCTCAAAGGCGGCCTTGAGCCCATCTCTGCCGGCGGGCAGGTCCGGAATCGGGGGAGGGTCGTGATCGACGAAGTCGGACGAGACCAACTCATCCATCGCCCCCAGGTTCCCGGCGTCGAGCTCGGCATAGAAACGCCTCACCAGCGCCTTGTTGGCTTCCAGTTCGTCCATCGTGGGCCTCCACACGCCGGGGCTTTCGAGTGTGCGCGCTCGGCGAGGATCTGGCGAGGGCTGGAATCCACCTGGAGGCGCCGTGCTCACGTTCCGTGCCGGGCCGGGCGACACGTCGCTCAGGTTGCCGAGCTCGCCAGCCGGTCGAAGGCCTCCACGGCCCAGGCCGCCCCAGCCGCGACCTCCGGGTCGGCGTCCGTCTCCATGCCCGCGAGGATGTCCCGAAAGACCGGCCACTCCGTGTAGACCATGGCCCAGATGGCGGCCGCACGGACCTGCGCGTCCCTGTGCCCGATGGACTCCTTGACCCGCATGACCACTTCGTCGTCGGCCTGCTTCGGCGCCCCAGCGCCCAGGCGTAGCAGGGCCTTCGCCCACCCAGCGGGGTAGACGTTCACATCGAAGTCGTGTAGCAGCTCGTCCAGTGTCCAGAACGGCAATGCGGCGGCGATGCGATCGGCCACCTGTTCGGCGATCGACGGGTCGTCATGCCGCGCCACCATGTAAGAGGCATCCACCACCTCGTCGACGATGTAGTGGACGGTGCCGCCGTCCGCGATGTCCCAGCGCACCTCGTAGAAGATGCCGCGCTCCGGGTCCGCATCGACCTCCAGGAAGAAGTCCCACCCGCTGTCCTCGGCCAGGGCTCTGACGTCGGCCGGCTCGAACGAGGGCTGCAGCACGAGGTTTCGGCTCGCATGGCGAGGTACTGGCACGGGAGTTTCCTTTCGCAGGGGCTGGCGCCCGCACGACGACGTGCTGGGCCGGAAACGGAACGGTAGTCCCGGGAACGTCAGCTCGGCTCGAGCAGCAGCTCGAGGTAGTCGCGCAAGCACGTGGCGACGTCGATCCGCTCCGGTTCGAGCAGCCACTGCACCTGGAGCCCGTCCCACAGGCCGACCAGCGACGCCGCGGCGCGCTCCGGGTCGACCCCGGGCCGGACCCGGCCCTCAGCCTGCAGGGCGCGGAGCTCGGCGGCGTAGGTGGTGCGGATCTCGGCGAACCGGCCGACGAAATAGGAACGCGCCGGATGTCCCTCGGTGGTCGACTCGGCGCAGAGCACGGAATACAGCTCGATCACTCCCGGGAGGCTCTCGTTGGCGCGCGCCCGGCCGACAATGCCCTGGATGAGCCCTTCCGATTCGGGAGCCGCGTCGACGGTGATCTCGTCGCGGCGATGAAGCACTGCGAGCAGTAGCTCGCTCTTCGTCGGAAAGTAGTGCAGCAGGCCCGTCTGGCTCATCCCGACGCGATCGGCGATCTCCTGGAAGGAGCCAGCCTGGTAGCCCCGCTCGGCGAACACGGCGTGCGCCGCTTCGACGATGGATCGGCGCCGCTCGGCCGATTTCGCTCCCGCGCCGCGGCGAGCGACCGGCCTGTGCTCGCTCGTCGTGCGCTCGGTCGACTGACGTGGGGTCTGCTTGCGCCCGGTCGGCATACGGCTTGTCTCCTTCAGTGGTCTCTTGGCGGGTGCCGTCAGCGTATTGCTGCCAGACGACACCAGCATTTTCGAGTATGCACTCGGAACTGCCGCTAGTGTGTCCGGGACGACCACCGCACTCGGGAGGAATCCGTTGCATCCCACCACCTACCTGACCGACACCGGCCCCGGGCTCGGACTGCGCCGCACCGCACGCTCCTGGCTGAGCACCGACGCCCCCACGCTCTCGCTCGACGGCGACTGGCGGTTCCGCCTGCTGGCTGGGGCTCCCGGGACGCCCGGCGCGGTCGGCGTGCTGCCCGAGGGCGAGGGCATCGAGGCCGTCGCCGAACCGGACTTCGACGACTCCGGCTGGGACACTCTTCCGGTGCCGGCGCACTGGGTGCTGCAGGGGGACGGCCGCTACGGCCTGCCGATCTACACCAACGTGCAGATGCCGTTTCCGCTCGAACCACCGTTCGTGCCCGACGCGAATCCGACCGGCGACTACCGCCGCACCTTCTCCCTGCCCGGGTCGTGGTCCGCCGCCGAGGCCGTGGTGCTGCGCTTCGACGGCGTCGAGTCGCGTTACAAGGTGTGGGTCAACGGCTCCGCCGTGGGCGTGGGCAGCGGCAGCAGGCTCGCCCAGGAGTTCGACGTCACCGATCTCGTACGCCCGGGCGAGAACCTGATCGTGGTGCGCGTGCACCAGTGGTCGGCCGCGAGCTACGTCGAGGACCAGGACCAGTGGTGGCTGCCGGGGATCTTCCGCTCGGTGTCGCTGCAGGCCCGCCCCGCCGGCGGGATCGAGGACGTGTGGCTGCGCGCCGGCTACGACGACGGAGCCGGAACCCTCGAGGCAGAGCTGCGCGGCGCGTCCTTCCCGCTCACGCTCACGATCGAGGAGCTCGGCCTCTCGGTGACCTGGGACTCCGCCGACGAGGTGCAGCCGCTGCGGCTGCCCTCGGTCGAACCGTGGTCGGCCGAGGTCCCGCGCCTGTACGACGTCACCGTCGCGAACGCGGCCGAGTCGATAGCACTCCGGATCGGCTTCCGCACGGTCGAGATCAGGGGCGACCTCTTTCTCGTCAACGGGCGCCGGGTCGTCTTCCACGGGATGAACAGGCACGAGACGCATCCCGACCGCGGCCGCGTCTTCGACGAGGAGTTCGCTCGCGCCGACCTCGCGATGATGAAGCGGTTCAACGTCAACGCGATCCGCACGAGCCATTACCCGCCGCACCCGCGGCTGCTCGATCTCGCCGACGAGCTCGGCTTCTGGGTCATCCTCGAGTGCGACCTCGAGACGCACGCCTTCGAGAACAGCGGCGGGGCCCATGAGGAGTGGCGCGACAACCCGAGCGACGACCCGAGCTGGCGGGACGCCTACCTCGACCGGATCGAGCGCACCGTCGAGCGGGACAAGAACCACCCGAGCATCGTGATGTGGTCGCTCGGCAACGAGTCGGGCCGCGGCGCGAACCTCGCAGCCATGGCCGCATGGGTGCACGCCCGCGACCCCGAGCGCCCCGTGCACTACGAGGGGGACTACACCGGCGCCTACACGGACGTGTACTCGCGGATGTACTCCTCCATCGCCGAGACTCGCTCCATCGGGCGCGACAACGACCGTGCGGTTCTGCAGGGCTGCACCGCCGCCGAGTCGGCCCGTCAGCGCACGAAGCCGTTCCTGCTCTGCGAGTACGTCCACGCGATGGGCAACGGACCGGGCGCGATCGACCAGTACGAGGACCTGGTGCGCGAGTACCCCCGCCTGCACGGCGGCTTCGTGTGGGAGTGGCGCGACCACGGTCTGCGCACCCGCACCGCCGACGGCACCGAGTTCTTCGCCTACGGCGGCGACTTCGGGGAGGTCGTGCACGACGGGAACTTCGTGATGGACGGCATGGTGCTCTCCGACGACACCCCCACGCCGGGCCTGTACGAGTGGAAGCACGTCGTGGCGCCGGTGGGAATCTCCTTCGACGACAGCGGGACGGACAAGACGGACGCGATCGTGGTCGAGAACCGTCGCCACTCCGCCGACCTGGGCGACCTCGAGCTGCGCTGGTCGGTGTCGCACGACGGGCACCACGCCGACGGCGGCGTCCTGGACCTCGGCGAACCGCTCGCGGCCGGCTCCACGACCCGCGTGACGCGGCCCGGCCGGCCGGCGGACGACGGAGCCGAGACCTGGCTGACGGTCGAGGCCGTGCTCGCCACCGACACGGTGTGGGCCAAGGCCGGGCACGTGGTCGCGGCCGCTCAGCTCGAGCTCTCCCGGCCGGCGACCGTTCCCGCCTGGGCACGGAGCGGCGGCTCCGCGGCGCAGACCTCCCCCGGTACGGGAGCGGCGTCCTTCGAGGACGGCCGGCTGAGCGTCCTCGCTGGGCTCCCCGTCTCCGGACCGCGCGCGGAGCTCTGGCGGGCTCCCACCGACAACGACAAGGGCAGCGGCTTCGGCAGCTACGACCTGGCCGATCCGTGGGCGGACCTCGGGCACGGGATCGCCGCGCCGTCGTCCCGGGACGTCTGGACCGACGCGGGGCTGCAACGGCTCACGGCCCGCACCGAGGCGGTCGACGACGGCGGCAGGCACCGCCGTCTGCGCTACGCCGCTGCCGACTCCAAGCAGGCGCTGCTGGCAGAGGAGCGGTGGACCACCACGGGAGACGCGGAGGTGCTCCGGGTCGACCTGGTGCCCACCGAAGGCTGGCGGATCCACTGGCCGCGACTCGGCGTGCGGTTCGCGCTGCCCGGTTCGGTCGACCGCGCGGCCTGGTTCGGCGCGGGCGAGCGGGAGTCGTACCCCGACAGCTCGCAGTCCGCCCTCGTCGGCCGGTTCGAATCCCACGTCCACGACCTCACCGTCGACTACGCCCGCCCGCAGGAGAGCGGGCACCGCAGCGGGCTGCGTGAGCTCGTGCTGTTCGAGGGGGGCAGCCCCTGGCTGCGGATCGAGGCGGCGCCGGACCTGCTGAGGCGTCGTCCCGGATTCACGCTGCGACGGCACACGGCCGAGCAGGTGACTGCCGCCGGGCACCCGCACGAGCTGCCGGCCTCGGACCACGTCTACCTGTGGATCGACGCCGCCCAGAACGGCCTGGGCTCGCGGGCCTGCGGGCCTGATGTATGGCCCGACCACATCCTGCGGCCGGAAGCCCGCACGATCACGCTCCGGTTCACCCCGCTGCGCTGACGGGGGTGGTCGTCGGCGACCTCGACGGCTGTGACGCCGAGGTCGCCGACGGGCTCGGCGTGGCGTTGTCAGTGGCTCGGCATAGCGTCTTCCTCATGAGCGAGCCCGCTAGCGAGCCACGGCCCTTCACGATCCACGTCCCCGACCAGGTCCTCATCGACCTGCGGGACCGCCTCGCGCGCAGCAGGATCCCGGACGACTCGCCCCGGCGTCCGGCGTCGGGCATGAGCGCCGCGTACCTGCGCGAGCTCGTCGACGAGTGGATCGGCTGGGACTGGCGGGCGCGCGAGGCCGGGCTGAACGAGCATCCGCAGTTCATCGCCGAGGTCGGCGAGGACGCAGTGCACTTCGCGCACCTGCGGTCGGACCTACCGGACGCTCCGGCCCTGCTCGTGATGCACGGCTGGCCCCACACGTTCGCGCTGCAGCTCGACTTCGCCGACCTGCTTCCGGACTTCGACGTCGTCGTCGCCAGCCTTCCGGGGTTCGCGTTCTCCCCGACGTATGCGAACGGCGAGATGTCGGAGACGCGGCTGGCCGCCACGATGCACTCGCTCATGACCGAGGCGCTCGGCTACGAGCGGTACTTCACGTACGGCGAGGACGTCACGGCGAACGTGAGCGACCTCATCGCCGCCCGCTACCCGGACCACGTGGCCGGGATCGTCGCGACCCACGCGCACTTCCCGACCGCCGAGGAGCGGGCCGCGCTCGGCGACCCGGAGGTCACCGAGTTCTTCGACGACATCGCCGCGCGGCACCGGACCGACGGCGCCTACGGCCACGTGCAGGCCACCAGGCCCGACACGCTGGCGGCCGCGCTCAACGACTCCCCCGCCGGCCTGCTCGCATGGCTCACGGAGAAGCTCGTCGAATGGAGCGACACGCCGCCCGGCGACCCGCGGGCGGTGGAGCGGCGCATCTCGCGGGACCGCATCCTCACGGAGGCGACGATCTACTGGGCGACACAGACGATCGGGTCGTCGTTCCGCCCGTACTACGAGGGCGCCGACCAGCCCGGCCCGATCCCGCCGACGACGGTGCCCGCCGCCGTCTTCATCCAGCGGCACGAGGCGGCGTACCCCGAGTCGCTCGCGCGCCACCACTATCTCGACCTGCGGGTGTTCGACCGCCTGGAGGAGGGCGGGCACTTTACGGTCGCGGAGGTGCCAGAGGAGATGGCGGCGCGCGTGCGCGAGTTCGTCCGGTCGGTGACCGCGGGCTCAGGCGGTGGTTAGGCCTGGGGCTCGAGCCGGATGACCGGGAACTGACGGTCGGTGTGGGTCTCGTACTCCCGGGCGGCCGGCCAGTACTCGGCCCAGATGCCGTAGAGCCGCTCCCACTCGGGCGACGTCGGTCGCACTACCGTGGTGGTGGCGCGCACGGTCTGGTCGCCGACCTCGATGGTGGTCTCGCCCGGACCGTCCTCGACGTTCGCCACCCAGGCCGGGTCCTTGGGCGCCCCTGCGGCCGAGCCGCAGAGGACGTAGGCGTCGCCGTCGGACGCGGCCACGAGCGGCGTCACGTACTCCTTGGCGCTGACCCGTCCGACGTGGTGCAGCAGCACCAGGCGCTTGCCGTCGAAGTACCCGCCCGCGACGTCAGCGCCCAGCACGCCCGCGTTCGTGCGGAACGCCTCGATGATGTCGGTGTTCATGTCAGCCATCTCGTCCTCCTCTTGCCTCCGTCGGCCGGTCCGGCCGACGAAACCGGACATTACCCCCTCGGGGTCGGCTCGGATACCATCCGCCGACGACGGAGTCAGGCGTGCGTCGGCGCCTCGTGCCGGGCACGTTCGGCGGGCTCAAGCTGGAGGTCGAGTGCTCCAGCACGCTGGCGGCGTCGGCCAGGAGCCGGACCGCCCGCGGCAGGATCAGGACCGCAATGGCCAGCCCGGCGACGGCGTCTTCACGGTCGCCGAGATGCCCGCCGAGATGGCGGCGCGCGTACGGGACTTCGTCCGCTCGCTTGGCTGATCAGGATTGGGGCACGAGGCGGATGACCGGGAACTGACGGTCGGTGTGGGTCTCGTACTCCCTGGCCGCCGGCCAGTACTCGGCCCAGATACCGTAGAGCCGCTCCCACTCGGGCGACGTCGGGCGCACCACTGTGGCGCTCACGCGGAGCGTCTTGTCGCCGAGCTCGATCGTGGCCTCGCCGGGGCCCTCCTCGACGTTCGCCACCCAGGCCGGGTCCTTCGGCGCGCCGCCGAGCGAGCCGCAGATGACGTAGGCGTCGCCGTCGGAGGCGGCCACGAGCGGCGTCACGTACTCCTTGCCGCTGACGCGACCGACGTGGTGCAGCAGCACCAGGCGCTTGCCGGTGAAGTGCCCGCCCGCGACGTCGTCGCCCAGCACGCCCGCCTTGGCGCGGAACGCCTCGATGATGCCCGTGTTCATGTCTGCCATGTCGTCCTCACACATCCGTGTCGACAGCGTCGACCGTCTCGATCGACCTAACCGGACTTTACCCCGCTTACCCCGGATCCCGATAGCATCCGAGAATGAGCACACCGCTGATGTGGGGCGCGCCACAGCCCGAGCGGGCCGACGCGGCCCGCAACCGGCAGGTGCTGCTCGCCACCGCGCGCGAGCTCCTCGCCGACGGCGGCCCCGACTGCCTCACGATGGACCGGCTGGCGGAGCGCTCCGGGCTCGGCAAGGGCACGGTGTTCCGGCGGTTCGGGAACCGGGCCGGGATCTTCCAGGCCCTGCTGGACGACAGCGAGCGCGCCCTCCAGCAGGAGATCCTCACCGGACCGCCGCCGCTCGGCCCCGGGGCGCCGCCGCTGGACCGCCTCATCGCCTACGGCTCCGCCCGCATCCGCTTCCTCGCCCAGAACCAGGAGATCGCCCGGGCGGCGATCGACGGTCGCCAGCAGGGCCGCCGTCGGCCGCCGATGTCCGAGATCCACATCCGGATCCTGCTGCGGGAGCTCGAGCTGCCGTGCGCCGACATCGACCTGCTCGCCGCCCAGCTCACCTCCGCGCTGCAGGGCCCGCTCCTGCTCCAGCCCTTCGACGACCACGGGCCGGACGGCACGGCGCGCACGGAGCGCTTCGAGGCGGGCTGGCGCTACCTGGTCGAGCGCGTCTGCGCCGACGCCGGCGGCCCGGCCTGCTGAGCGGCCCTCTGCCGACCGACGACCGGGGCCCCGACTCCGGTGCTCTTACGCGTGCGTCGGCGCCTCGTGCCTCGCGTGCTCAGCAGGCTCGAGCTGGAAGGTCGAGTGCTCCACCGGCACGTCGAACTGCGTCGCGACGCACCGCTGCAGGGCGTCGAGGACGGGCGGCGCGTGCCCGTCGCGGAAGCAGGCGTCCCGCACCACGACGTGCGCGCTGATGGTCGGCAGGCCAGTCGCCACCAGCGACGCGTGCAGGTCGTGCACCGACTCGACGTTCTCCACCTCCAGCAGCCGGGCCCGGACCTGGTCCAGGTCGATGCCGGACGGCGTGGACTCCAGCAGCACGTTCGCCGAGTCGATCAGGAGCCTGACCGCCCGGGGCAGGATCAGCACGGCGATGACGAGCCCGGCGACGGCGTCGGCCCGCTGCCACCCGGTGGTCGCGATCACCACGGCGGCCACGATGACCGCGACCGACCCGAGCGCGTCGTTCGCCACCTCCAGGAAGGCGGCCCGCAGGTTGAGCGACGCCGACCTGCCGCCCGCGAGCACGAGCAGCGCTACCACGTTGCCCACCAAGCCGACGATGCCGAAGACCAGCAGGCCAGGCCCTGGCGCTTCGGCCGAGCCGGCCAGGCGGCTCACGCCCTCGACCAGCGCGTAGACGCCGACGGCGAGCAGCACGGCGGCCTGGGCCAGCGCGGCCAGGACCTCGGCACGCCGGAAGCCCCAGGTCCGGCGAGGCGACGGCGGCCGCAGCGCGAGCGACGCGGCGCCCAGCGCGATGGCGAGGCCGCCCACGTCGGTGAGCATGTGCGCGGTGTCGACCAGGAGCGCGAGGCTCCCGGTGAGCAGGGCGCCCACCGCTTGGGCCACGAAGACCGCCGCCGTGATCCCGAACGCGACCGCGAGGCGACGCCGTCCGCCCGGCACGCCGTGGGAACCGTGGTGGTGCTGGTGATCAGCCATCGATCGCGGCCTTCCCCTGGTCGTGGCGGCCGTCGTGGCGGCCGTCGTGGTCGTGGTCGACGCCGTCATCGCCGTCGTGATCGTGGCTGAGCAGCGCCACGGCGTCGCCGGTCAGCCCGAGCAGCCGCTCGGCGGACTCCAGCACCGCGAGGGTCGCCTCCGGCTGGGTCAGCGAGAACATCGACGCCCGCCCCTGGGGCCGGGAGTCGACCAGACCGCAGTCCCGCAGGCAGGCCAGGTGCTTCGACACCGTCGACTGCGCAAGCCCCAGGTGCTTGGTCAGGTCCACCACCCGGTGCTCACCGAGCGCCAGGTGCCGCAGGATCGCGAGCCGCGACGGATCCGAGAACCCGTGGAAGAGGAACGCCGCCGCGGTCTCGTCCGGTACTGCATCGCCCCTCGCCTCTATCATCGCCATATGTCGATGCTAGCACCGGGGCCAACGGCCGGCGGGCTGGCATGATCCACCCAGCACGACGAAGACCGCCGACGACGGGAGACACCGACATGACAGCCCTCATCCGATTGGTTCCTCAGGAATCTGTCGGGCGCGAGGAGATCGAGCTCCACGCGTCGCGGAACGGCTGGACCCTGATCGACGCCGGACCGCAGGACGGCACGCTCTTCGAACAGATCTGGGTGCCGGCCGACCTGGAGGCAGGCATCCACTGGGTCGAGGACGACCTCTTCAAGGTGGACTACATAGCGGTCGAGGGTCCGGACAGGGAACGGGCGGTCGCGTCCTTGCGCGCCGAGCTCCCCCTGCACACGGCAGCGTCCCTGGCCGAGGCGGGTTCGCAAAGCATCGACGCGCTCATCAAAGCGCTCCGCATGCTGGGAATCCAGTACAAGGATCAGCCGGTCGACGCCGACGCGCTCGACCTGCTCCGCCGCGCGCTGGCCGACCCGGAACCGATCGTGCGGCGAACCGCCCTGCTGGCCGCCGCGCTCCTGGACTGGCCCGAGCTCGAGGCCCCCTTGGAACACGCGAGCCTGCACGACGACGACGCCGTCGTGCGCGACGAAGCGGCGGAGACCCTCGACATCCTCCGGGACAGGATCGAGCGGGCCACGCCGCCGCGCTAGGCCGCCCGGGCGCGCCAGGCGGGCGCGGTCGCGTCCAGCAGGTCCGCCCACGGCGTCGGGCGGACGCCGAGCACGTTGCTGGTCGCGGACGCGTCCGCGACGAACGGCCGGTCGAACTGGTACAGCACGCTCAGCGCCTCCCGCACCATCGGCACGGCGAGACCCCCGGCGCGCAGCGCGATCCGCGGCACGCGCCGCAGCCGCGGCTCGCCGGTCCCGGCCCGGGCGCCGAGCTCGCGCAGCACCTCGCGGACCGTGGCCGGCGGGTTCGACGGCACCAGCCACGGCGAGCCCCAGGCCCGGTCGTCGGCGCCGAGCGCGATGAGGGTCGAGACCACGTCGTCGACGGCGGTCCAGGTGTGGGGCTGGTCGGGGTCCGCGATGACGGACGCCGTCTTCCCGGCGAGCGTGGCGGCCGCGTACATCGGCAGCAGCCCGTGCGAGGCGGGGACGGTCGGCCCGAGGTAGTCCGAGGCGCGCGCCTCCGTGACGCGCACGCGCCCGGCCTGGTGCGCGGCGAGCGCGTCGTGCCACATCCGCGCGCGGACCTCCCCCAGGGTGCCGGACGGCGCCAGCGGCCGGTCCCGCGTCATCGCGCCGCGGCCCGGGCCGTAGCCGTAGAGGTTCCCGAGGGTGACGAGCACCGCGCCCGACGCCTCGGCCGCGCGCAGCACTGACGCCGCCAGCGGCGGCCACCCGCGCTCCCACGCCGGGTACGGCCCGGGGTTCGCGCAGTTGTACAGCACGCCGACGCCGCGGGCGGCGTCCGCGAGCGCCCTGGCGTCGGTCGCGTCGAGGGTGATCCGCTGGACGCGGGGAAGCTCGGGTCCGCCGCCGGATCGGGTCACGACTCGGACAGTGCGGCCGGCCTGCGAGAGCCGGGACGCGAGGGCGGCACCGACGGGACCTGCGCCGACGACGAGATGGGTGGTCATGGGCTCAGGGTGTCATCGATATTCGTCATACAGGTTCGTCACTTGTATGATGGGCAGATCGACCCGTCGCAAAGGAGCGCCATGCCCCACCAGCCCGCCTACCAGCCCGACGCCATCCGGACCGTGCGGCTCTCGACAGCCACGCTCCCGCTGGCCACGGCCATCTCCGACGCCAAGGTCTTCACCGGCCGCCAGAAACCCATGACCGAGGTCGTCTTCCTGTTCGCGGAGATCACCACCGAGCAGGGGTTCGAGGGCCTCGGCTTCTCCTACTCCAAGCGCGCCGGCGGCCCCGCCCAGTACGCGCACGCGAAGGAGGTGGCGCAGACCGCCGTCGGCGAGGACCCGAACGACATCGCCAAGCTGTATACGAAGCTACTGTGGGCGGGCGCGTCGGTGGGCCGCTCGGGGGTGGCGACCCAGGCGCTGGCCGCCATCGACATCGCCCTGTACGACCTCAAGGCCAAGCGCGCGGGCCTGCCGCTGGCGAAGCTGCTCGGCGCGCACCGCGACTCCGTGCGCACGTACAACACCTCCGGTGGTTTCCTGAACGCGAGCATCGACGAGGTGAAGGAGCGCGCGAGCCGGTCGATCGCCGAGGGCATCGGCGGCATCAAGATCAAGGTCGGCCTGCCCGACGGCGCCCGCGACCTCGCGCGCGTCGCCGCCGTCCGGGAGCACATCGGCCCCGACGTGCCGCTCATGGTCGACGCCAACCAGCAGTGGGACCGCGGCGCCGCCCTGCGCATGGGCCGGCGGCTGGAGGAGTTCGACCTGGTGTGGATCGAGGAGCCGCTGGACGCGTACGACGCCGAGGGCCACGCGGCGCTGGCCGCCGCGCTGGACACCCCGATCGCCACGGGCGAGATGCTCGCGTCGGTGGCCGAGCACGAGCGCCTCATCGCGACCCGCGCGTGCGACATCATCCAGCCGGACGCCCCGCGCGTCGGCGGCATCACGCAGTTCCTGCGCCTGCTCACGCTCGCCGACCAGGCCGGGCTGGACCTCGCGCCGCACTTCGCGATGGAGATCCACCTGCACCTGGCCGCCACCTACCCGCGCGAGCCGTGGGTGGAGCACTTCGACTGGCTCGACCCGCTGTTCAACGAGCGGCTGGAGACGAAGGACGGCCGCATGCTCGTCCCGGACCGCCCGGGCCTCGGCGTCACGCTGAGCGACCAGGCCCGCGCGTGGACGACGGACAGCGCGACCTTCACCCGAAACTGACCCGCGCTCTGTTGGTCACCCTCCGTTGGTCACCCTCCGTTGGTCGAGCTTGTCGAGACCCCTCACCAGGTCTCGACAAGCTCGACCCGCGGGGTCGGCGACACCCGTCACGGCAACTGATGGAAGCATGAGGACATGGCCCAGACCCTGAGCGGCAACCTGGTGGAGGCGCTGCGGACCCGCATCGTCAACGGCGACATCCCCCCGGGCGAGAAGCTGCCCAGCGAGCCGCGGCTCGCGACCGAGCACGGGGTCAGCCGCACGGTCGTCCGTGAGGCGATCGCCCGGCTGAACCTCGAGGGCCTGGTCCACACCCGGCGCGGCAGCGGGAGCTATGCGCTCACTCCCCCGGCCGGCGACGCCGACGGCGGCGCCCGCCCGCTGGCCCGCTCGCTGGAGGACCGGCTCGCCCTGGTCGAGTACCGCCTGGCGCTGGAGTCCGAGGCCGCCGCGCTCGCCGCGACTCGGCGCACGCCGGCCCAGCTCGCGGCGCTGGCCGACCGGCTCGACTCCCTAGCCTCGTCCGGCGGCCACCCCGCCACGGCCATGCGGCACGACTTCGCCTTCCACCGGCTCGTCGCCGAGGCGTCGGCCAACCGGTTCCTGCTGGAGGCCCTGGACCGGCTGGGCCCGCAGATGATCGCGATGCCGCGCGGCCGGCTGGACCGGCACGCGGGCGCACGGGGCAGCGACGCACACCGCGACGACCCTCACAGCGACGACGCACGCGGCAGCCAAGCACACGGCAGCGACCTGAAGGACGGCGGCCGTTTCGCCGCCGTCGTGCAGGAGCACCGCGCCGTCCTCGCCGCCCTGGAAGCCCAGGACCCGCTAGCTGCGTCCGCGGCGATGCGCGTCCACCTCACAGGCTCCCGCCGCCGCCTCCTGCAGGAGTCGGCCGCGACGACGAAGCCCTGACCCTCTCCCCCGCGGCCGCCCGCTGACGCCGAACGTAGGCCTGGTCGCTTTATGTGGGCTCATAGAGCGACCAGGCCTACGTTCGACGACGGCCGGGACCGTTTCAGCGCGCCGGCTTGACCGCCAGGACCGGGTGCTCCGCCTGCAGCAGGATCCGCTGCGACACCGAGCCCATGATGAACTTGCCCACCGTGCTGCGCCGCCGCAGGCCGATCACGATCAGCGAGGCGTCGTGCTTGTCGGCCAGGTCGAGGATCTCGTCGGTGAAGTCGTCGCGGTGCGTACCGCGCACCACCTCCGCCCGCACCCCGGCGTCCTCGGCCTGGGTGAGCACCCGGGACAGGTCCTCGTCGGTCGCGACGGTGGTCTCGACCAGCGAGCCCTCGCGCGCCGAGTTCACGACCAGCAGGTCCTCACCGCGCAGGGCTGCCTCGGTGATTGCCGCTCCCACGGCGGCCTCCCCGGCGGGAGTGGGGACGTAGCCCACGACGATGCTCATACTGACTCTTCCTCTCGGTTCTTGGCGGGCACGTCGCTCGCCGACGCCGACGACGCCGCCCCCGCCGTCGTCCGGCCGCGGACCGACCGGACCAGGGGCAGCACGGCCACCACCACGAACACCACCAGCAGCGTCGCGGAGATCGGGCGGGTGAAGAAGCCCGCCGCGGAGCCGTCGAACATCAGCAGCGAGCGCCGCAGGCTGTCCTCCAGCAGCGAGCCCAGCACGAACGCGAGGACGAGCGGCCCTGGCTCGAAGCCGAACTTCTTCATCAGGTAGCCGACGGCTCCGAAGACGACGACCAGGAGCACGTCGAACACGGAGTTGTTGATCGTGTAGGCGCCGATCATGGTGATCAGTGCGGTCACCGGGGCGAGGATCGCCGAGCGCACCCGCAGGATGCGGACGAAGACGCCGACCAGCGGGATCGACATGATCAGCAGCAGCACGTTGCCGATGTACATCGAGTTGACGACGCCCCAGAACAGCTCGGGGTGCTCGGTCACGAGCTGCGGGCCGGGCGTGATGCCCTGGATCAGCAGCGCGCCGAACATGAGCGCCATGGTGGCGTTGGCGGGGATGCCGAGCGTCAGCAGCGGGATGAACGAGCTGGTGGCGGCGGCGTTGTTCGCCGTCTCCGGGCCGGCGACGCCCTCGATGGCGCCCTTGCCGAACCGGCTCGGGTCCTTGGCGCGCTTCTTCTCGGCGGCGTAGGCGGCCATGGAGGCGATGGTCGCGCCGCCGCCGGGCAGGATGCCGAGGAAGAACCCGAGCACGGACCCGCGGGTCACGGCGCCGGAGGACTCGCGCAGGTCCTTGCGGGAGGGCCAGACGTTGGCGACCTTGCCGGGCGCCTGCACGGCCCGGTGCCGCTCCTCCAGGTTGTAGAGGATCTCGCCGAGCCCGAACAGGCCCATCGCGACGGGGACGAAGTCGATGCCGTCGGCGAGGCTCAGGTTGTCGAACGTGAACCGTTCGGCGCCCGTGAAGGCGTCGCGCCCCACGGTGGCCAGCAGCAGCCCGATCCCGGCGGCGATCAGCGCCTTGACCCGCGCGCCGGACGCGATGGTCGAGACCAGGAGGATGCCCAGGAGCGCGAGCGCCGCGTACTCGGGCGGCCCGAAGTCGAGGGCGAAGCCCGCCACGAGCGGCGCGAGGAACGTCAGCCCGATGATCCCGACGGTGCCGCCGATGAACGAGCCGACGGCGGCGACGCCGAGCGCGGTGCCGGCCCGCCCTTGCCGGGCGAGCGCGTGCCCGTCCAGGACGGTGACGACGGAGCTGGCCTCGCCGGGCAGCCGGAGCAGCACAGAGGTGATGGTGCCGCCGTACTGGGCGCCGTAGAAGATGCCGGCGAGCATGATGATCGCGGTGACCGGCTCCACGCCGTAGGTCAGCGGGAGCAGGATGGCGATGGTGGCGGCCGGGCCGAGGCCCGGCAGCACCCCGATGAGCATGCCGATGACCACCCCGACCAGGCAGTACAGGAGGTTCGTCGGTTCCAGCACGACGGCGAACCCGGCGAGGACGTTCTGCAGCGATTCCACGTGCGATTCCCTTGCGGATCAGATCTGGCGAGCGGTGCGGTCAGAACAGGTGCGGGACGTTCGTGCCGAGCGCCCCGACGAACACCCCGTAGAGCGCCCCCACGACGAGCACCGAGTACAGGACAGCGGAGCGCCAGGACTCGCCGCCGAGGAACTTCATCCAGACGAGGCTCAGCAGCAGGGCAGGGATCTCGAAGCCGATCACGGGCAGCAGCGCCACGAGCCCGAGGAGGGTCGCGAGGCCGGCCAGCGAGAGCCACGAGTACCGGGAGAACTTCTCCCCGTCGCCGCCCCGGCGTCCGATCAGGATCTGGGCGAGGGACAGCACCACCACGGCGACGCTGATCGCCAGCGGCCAGAGCCCAGCCCCCGGCCGCGCGGGCGTGCCGAGGCCCATGGCCACCGCCCCCACCACGCCGGCCACGCCGACGCCGGCGGTCACCACGCTCGCGGCGAGGTTCGCCACCGGGCCGGCGGCCGGCTGCGCGTCGTCGTCGGCCAGTGCCCCGGCCGGGACGGCCGGGCTGACCGGTCCCGCCGGGTCGACCGGTCCCGCCGGCTGAGCCGCTGCCGTCTCCACGGCCGCTCAGCCTTCCGCGAGGTCGATGTCGTACTCCTCGGTGAGCGCCTGGTACTTCTCGCCGAGCTCGGTCCACTCCGTGGTGACCTCTTCGCCGGAGATCTCGTGCGGCGTGAAGAGGTTGTTCTCGTTGAACTCCTGGTAGGTGTCCGTCGCGATGGCGGCGTCGATCGACTTGACGAGCCGGGCCTTGACGTCCTCGGGCAGGCCCTTGGGCGCGGCGACGGCGCGGTACTGCGAGACGGGCACGTCGTAGCCCTCCTCGACTGCGGTCGGCACGTCGGGCAGGAACTGGTTGCGCTCGGCGGAGAACGCCAGCAGCGGCACCACGTTCCCGGCGTCGATCTGCGGCTTGGCCTCGCCGAGCTGCACCGTGGCCACCTGCACCTGGTCGCCGACGACGGCGGTGAGCGCGGGCGAGCCCGAGTCGAACGGGACGGCGGTGCCGTCGATCTCGGCCTGCTTGAACAGCACGGCCTGCGCGAGCTGCGAGCCGGTGCCCACGCCGGTGGTGCCGTACTTGATCTCGCCGGACGCGTCCTTGAGGTCGTCGAGGCTCTCGAAGCCGGACTCCGGGCTGGCGATCAGCACGTAGTCGTCCTGGGAGAGGCCCTTGAGCACGTCGAGGTCGGCAATGTCCACCGCCTCGTCCTCGGACACCGCCAGGGGCGTGATCGTGATCAGGGAGGCGTTCAGCATCACCAGCTCGTACCCGTCGGCGGGCTTGCCCGCGACCTCCTCGGTGGCCAGGGCGCCGTTCGCCCCCGCCTGGTTCACGACAGGCACCGCCACCCCGAGGTCGTCCGCCATGCCCTCGGCCACGGCGCGGGCGATCACGTCGGTGGAGCCGCCGGCCTCCGCACCCACGGAGATCGTCACGGGGCCGGTCGGGAAGTCGGCACCCTCGCCGCCGCCCGAGGCACCCACGTTCCCGCCGCACGCGGCGAGGGTCAGCGCGGCACCGGCGGCGGTGGCGGCCAGCAGGGCCCTGCGGGTGCGCGGGATCCTGCGCGAAAGAGGTGTCATCACAGCTCTCCTCATTGAGATCTTGAAGGGTGTCGGGAACGTCCGGCGTTGAGCATAAGAAGCCCATACGATGCCTGTCTAAGCCTCTTACTGCATTGCTTGATTCTCGGAAGGCATCGTGTACACCCTCGACCAGGTCCGCTGCTTCTTGGCCGTGGCGGAAGAGCTGCACTTCGGCCGCGCCGCCGCGCGGCTCAACATGACCCAGCCGCCGCTGAGCCGTCAGGTCCAGAAGCTCGAGCGCGCCGTCGGCGTCCCGCTCCTGGAGCGGGACAACCGCCATGTCGAGCTGACGACGGCGGGCACCGTGTTCCTGGCGGAGGCCCGCCGCCTGCTGACCGCCGCCGACGCCGCCCCCGCGCTGGCCCGGAAGATCGCCGCGGGCAGGGCCGGCGTGCTGCGCCTCGGGTTCACCGCCGCCTCGGGCTTCAGCCTCCTCGGCACGCTCGTCCAGGAGATCGCGGAGCTCATGCCCGACGTCGACCTCGACCTGAAGGAGCTCGTCACCATCGAGCAGATCGAGGCGATCCGCCGCGGCGAGCTCGACCTGGCGCTCGGCCGGCCGCCGTTCGACCAGGAGAGGTTCGACTCCCGGCTCCTGCTGTCCGAGGACCTCGTCCTGGCCGTGCCCGACGGCCACCCCCTGACCCGGCTCGACCGGCCCGTCGTCGTCGCCGACCTGCGCGAGCAGCCGCTGATCGGGCACCACCCGACCAAGGCCCGCTACTTCTACGACATGGTGGTGCGGTACATCGCCGTCGAGCACGCCAACGTCGTGCACGTCGTCAGCCAGATCCTGACCATGTGCTCGCTGGTCGCGGCGGGGCGCGGCGTGGCATTCGTCCCGGAGTCGGCCCGCCTGCTGGGCCTGCCCGGCGTGACGTTCGTCGAGCTGGGCGACGTCCCGCACGGCGTCGTAGAGCTGCACGCCATCTGGGACCGAACATCAAGAAACCCGGCCCTCCACAACGTCCTGGCCCACCTGACCGACCCGCGTTGAGTGCTGGCTATTTGTTGGCCGGAGGCCTCCCGGACCGCAAATAGCCAGCACTCAACGGAGGGCGGGCGGGACGTGATGCTGGTCAGGTATCAACCGATGCAACATCGGGGTTGGACAGGCATCGTGACGGCTTCTTACGTTGGCGGCGGACCATAACCGGACCAGCACGCCATCGCCGACGTCTGTCACAGGAGGGGCCACCTTGGCCACGTATGCACCCCAGGAGCTCGCCGTCGCCCTCAAGGACGGGCTGCTGTCCTTCCCCGTCACCCCGTTCGACGGGGACGGGGAGATCGACGAGGAGCGCTACCGCGAGCACATCGACTGGCAGTCGGGCTTCGAGATCGGCGGCCTGTTCGCCGCGGGCGGCACGGGCGAGGGCTTCAGCCTGACGCCGCAGGAGTCGGCCCGCGTGGTCCGGCTCGCCGTCGAGACCGCCGCCGGGCGCACGCCGGTGCTCGGCAGCGCGGGCGGCAACACCGCCCAGGCGATCCAGAACGCCCGCGCCGCGCAGGACGCCGGAGCCGACGGGCTCCTGCTGCTGCCCCCGTACCTCACCGAGTGCGACCAGGACGGTCTGCTGGAGCACGCCTCCGCGGTGTGCGCCGCCACGAGCCTCGGGGTGATCGTCTACAACCGCGGCAACGCCGTCTACTCCGCGCGGACCGTCGCGCGGCTCGCCGAGCGGCACCCCAGCTTCATCGGGTTCAAGGACGCGATCGGCGACATCGAGCAGCTCACCCGCGTGCACGCCGCCAACGGCGACCGGCTCTTCTACCTGGGCGGCCTGCCCACCGCGGAGACCTTCGCCCTGCCGCTCCTGCAGCTCGGCATGAGCACGTACTCCTCGGCCATGTACAACTTCGTGCCCGAGTTCGCCCTGGCGTTCTACCGTGACGTGCGCAACCTCGACCAGGCGGCCGTCACCGAGAAGCTGCGCCGGTTCGTGCTGCCCTACCTCGACATCCGCGACCGCGCCAAGGGGTACGGGGTGTCCATCGTCAAGGGCGGCATGACGGCGATCGGCCGCGACATGGGCAGCGTCCGCGCGCCCCTGCAGGACCTCACCACGCAGGACCTCGCGGACCTCAGCGCCCTGATCCACGTCGCCGGGGTGCGTCCCGCCGACCTGGCCGGCTGACCCACACGTTCCGAAGGAGACACGGCATGACGACCGAGCCGACCACCCAGACGACCCCGACGACCCCGACCACCCCGCTCACCGGCCACTCGATAGTCGCCGGCTCGCCCCTGGTGGGCACGGCGGGCACCGTCGCCGGGCAGGACCCGGCCACGGCCGAGGCCCTCGAGCCCGCCTACTCGCTCCTCGACGACGCACAGGTCGCCCGGGCGACCGCCGCCGCGCGCGACGCCTTCGCGTCGTTCTCCGCGCTCGCGCCCGAGCCCCACGCCCAGTTCCTGGAGCAGGCGGCGGCGAACATCGACGCCCTGGGGCCCGACGTCGTCGCACGGGCCATGCGCGAGACCGGCCTCCCGGCGGCCCGCCTCACGGGCGAGCTCGCCCGCACCACCGGCCAGCTCCGCCTGTTCGCGCAGGTCGTACGCCAGGGCGACCACCGCGGCGTGCGGATCGACCCGGCCCTGCCCGACCGCGCTCCCCTGCCCCGCGTCGACATCCGGCAGCGCAAGGTGCCGCTCGGCCCGGTGGCCGTGTTCGGCGCGAGCAACTTCCCGCTCGCCTTCTCCACCGCCGGCGGCGACACCGCCTCGGCGCTCGCGGCCGGCTGCCCCGTGGTCGTCAAGGCGCACAACGCGCACCCGGGCACCGCCGAGCTCGTGGGCCGCGCGGTGGCCGACGCCGTCGCGCAGTGCGGCCTGCACCCCGGCGTGTTCTCGCTGGTCTACGGGCCGGGCAACGCCGTAGGCCAGGCCCTCGTGACCGACCCGGCGATCCAGGCCGTCGGGTTCACCGGCTCCCGCGGCGGCGGCCTCGCGCTCGTCCAGGCGGCAGCGGCCCGCCCCGTTCCGATCCCCGTCTACGCGGAGATGAGCTCGATCAACCCCACGGTCCTGCTCGACGGCGCCCTGGCCGGCGACGTCGACGCCCTCGCCGCTGCGTACCTCACCTCGGTGACGGGCTCCTCGGGCCAGCTCTGCACCGCGCCCGGCCTCGTCTTCGTGCCGGACGGCGCCCGCGGCGACGCGTTCGTCGAGGCGGCCGGGCGCGCCGCCGCTGCCGCCGCCGGGCAGACCATGCTCACCGGCGGCATCGCCGCGGCCTGGCAGCACGGCGTGGACACGCTGGCCGCCCAGGACGGCGTGCGGCTGGTCGGCGCCGGCTCCCCCGGCGAGACCCGCAACGCCCCCGCGCCCGCCGTGTTCGCCAGCGCCGTCCCGACGCTGCTGAGCAACCCGGTGCTGCAGGCCGAGATCTTCGGCGCCGCGTCGCTCGTGGTCCGGTATGCCGACGCCGACGAGCTGCTGTCCGCCGTCGAGCGGCTGGAGGGGCAGCTCACCGTGACGCTGCACCTCACCGAGGCCGACCGCGAGACCGCCGCCCGCCTGCTGCCCGTCCTGGAGCGCGCGGCCGGCCGCATCCTCGCGAACGGCTGGCCGACCGGCGTCGAGGTGGGGCACGCGATGGTGCACGGCGGGCCGTTCCCCGCGACGTCGGACTCCCGCAGCACCTCCGTGGGGACGCTCGCGATCGAGCGGTTCCTGCGCCCCGTCGCCTACCAGAACCTGCCCGACTACCTGCTCCCCGAGCCGGTCCGGTCCGACAACCCGTGGCACCTGACGCGGCGGGTCGACGGCGTGCTCGAGGGGGCGCAGTGAGCGCCCACCCCACGATCGCGCGCGTCGAGGTGGTCCCCGTCGCGGGCCACGACTCGATGCTGCTCAACCTGTCCGGCGCGCACGGCCCGTTCTTCACGCGCAACATCGCGATAGTCACCGACTCGGACGGCCGCACCGGGCTCGGCGAGGTACCCGGCGGCGAGAAGATCCGGGCCACCATCGAGGAGGCGGGCCGGCTCGTCGTCGGGCAGCCGGTGGCGCGCTACCGCAGCCTGCTGCGCTCCGTCTCGGCCGCGTTCGCCGACCGCGACGCGGGCGGGCGCGGCGCCCAGACCTTCGACCTGCGCACCACCGTGCACGCGGTCACCGCCCTGGAGTCCGCGCTGCTGGACCTGCACGGCCAGGACCTGGGTGTGCCCGTGGCCGAGCTGCTCGGCGACGGCGCCCAGCGCGCGGCCGTGCCGATGCTCGGCTACCTCTTCTACGTGGGCGACCCGGGCGCCACCGACCTGCCGTACCTGCGCGGGGACGACGAGTCCGACGCGTGGGGCCGGCTGCGCCGCGAGCAGGCCATGACGCCCGACGACGTCGTGCGCCTGGCCGAGGCCGCCCAGGAGCGCTACGGGTTCACCGACTTCAAGCTCAAGGGCGGCGTGCAGGCCGGCGACCAGGAGGTGGACGCCGTCGTCGCGCTCAAGGAGCGTTTTCCCGACGCCCGCATCACGCTCGACCCCAACGGCGGCTGGCCGCTGGCCGAGGCGATCCGGCTCGGCGGCCGCATGCGCGGCGTCGTCGCCTATGCCGAGGACCCGTGCGGCGCCGAGGGCCGGTTCTCCGGCCGGGAGGTGATGGCCGAGTTCCGGCGCGCGACGGGCCTGCCGACCGCCACCAACATGATCGCGACGGACTGGCGCGAGCTGGCCCACGCGGTGCGCGCGGGCGCCGTCGACATCCCGCTGGCCGACCCGCACTTCTGGACCATGGCCGGCTCAGTGCGCGTGGCGCAGCTCTGCCACGAGTTCGGGCTGACCTGGGGGTCGCACTCCAACAACCACTTCGACGTCTCGCTGGCCATGTTCACGCACGTCGGCGCGGCGGCGCCCGGCACGATCACCGCGCTGGACACCCACTGGATCTGGCAGGACGGCCAGGGCCTGACGACGGCACCGCCGCAAATCCGCGGCGGCGCGATCCAGGTGCCGACGACGCCGGGGCTCGGCGTCGAGCTCGACCGCGAGCGCCTGGCCGCCGCCCACGAGCTGTACCTGCAGCACGGGCTCGGGGCGCGCGACGACGCCGTGGCGATGCAGTGCCTGGTCGAGGGATGGGAGTTCGACCCGAAACGGCCGTGCCTGGTCCGGTAGTGGCGCCCGCCCCTGGACCGATACTTACTGTTGGTGTGATAACAGACTGGAGAGCCTGTATTCTCCCGGTGACGGCGAACGGGAGGCGGACGAGATGGCGACACCGAGAAGGATCAGCGGGCCGTGCCAGGCATGGCCCGAGGAGAGCGCGTTCATCCGCGAGGTGCTCGACCGGATCGGCGACAAGTGGAGCGTCCTGATCATCAGCACGCTCGGCGCGGAGCCGCTGCGCTACTCCGACCTCCAGGCGAGCATCCCCGGGATCTCGCAGCGGATGCTCACCGTGACCCTGAAGGCCCTGGAGCGCGACGGCCTGCTGACTCGCACCGCCTACCCGGAGGTGCCGCCTCGCGTCGAGTACGCCCTGACGAGTCTCGGCCGATCGCTGGTGGACGCCGTCATGACGCTCGCGGGCTGGGCGGCCTCGCATCACGAGGACGTCGCCGCCAGCCGACGTGACCACGAGCTCACCGGGGTCGGCCGCGAGAAGTCGGCCCACGCCGTCTAGCTCGCTCGTGCGTCTCAGCGCCCCAGGGCCTCGACCGCGACCGCCGTGACCTCTGCCAGGAGGGCGTCGGCAGGCTCCGCGTCCGGGTCCTCGGTCTGGGTGAGGACCGCGAGCACCAGGGGCTCGCGACCGGGCGGCCAGACGACGCCGATGTCGTTCCGGCCGCCGTTCCCCGAGGTGCCGGTCTTGTTGCCCACGACCCAGCCGTCCGGCACGCCCGCGCGGATCGTCTCGGCACCGGTGACGCTGCCCCGGAGCGCCTCGACCAGCACCCTCCGGTCGTCCTCGCCCAGGACGTCGCCGAGCACGTAGGCCCGCAGGTCGGCCGCGAGCGCCTCCGCCGTGCTGGTGTCGCGGTCGTCACCCGGAGCGACCTCGTTCAGCTCGGGCTCGTAGCGCGCCGACACGGTCGTCTCGTCCCCGATCGCGCGCAGCGCGGCCTGCATGCCCGAGGGCCCGCCGAGAGCGTCGAAGAGGAGGTTTCCGGCCGTGTTGTCGCTCTCCTCGACCGCCGCGTCGATGATCTGGAGCATCGTCATCCCGTCGCCGACGTGCTGTTCGGTCACCGGCGAGTACTCCACCAGGTCCTCGGCGTCGAACATGACCACCTTCCGCAGGTCCGCCGCGCTGCTGCGCTCCAGGACCGCTCCGGCGGCGAGCGCCTTGTACGTCGAGGCGAAGGCGAACCGCTCGTCCTCGCCGTGGGCGGCGACGCGCCCGGTGCCGGTGTCCACCGCGTACAGGCCGACGTCGGCGTCGTACTTCTCCTCGAGGCGGTCGACGGCGGGGCCGACGTCGGCCCGCGGCGGCGTGGGGCGCGGAGTCGCCGTCGGCGTCGCTGTCGGCGTCACCGGCGCGGTCGCTCCCGGTGCCGGCGGGCCGGGCGCCCGGCCCGGGCCGGCGTCGTCCATCGTGCAGGCGGTCAGGAGCAGCGCGGCCGAGACGACGAGTACCGCCGACCGTCGCAGGTTCAGGTAGCTCACACGAACCGACTCTCGTCGACCATGCGGCTGCTGCCAAAGAGCCTGCCCGGCGTGGCAGCAGATGCATGGGAGATCGCACACCCCGCCCGACAGATAGACGGCGGCCCTGGCACCCCCAGAGTGCCCGGACCGCCGTCGACCAGGTCCTACCGTCGGTCAGACCGCGGCCGACTCAGCTACCTTCTCCCGGGAACCGTTTTTTCGCCCGTTGGCGCCGGCGGGGTCAGCGCTGGGCGATGCCGCCCAGGAGGTTGCGCACGAGGGCATCGACAAAGCTGTCGGTGATCGGCTCGTCCGGGATGAGGAGGCGGTGGTAGACGGCTCCCCAGAGCTGGTCGATCACCACCCGCACGTCGACGTCGTCCCGGATCTGCCCCCGCTCCTGTGCACGCCGGAGGCGCTCCGCCGCCAGGCCGCGCCGCCCGGACGAGTACAGGGACCGGTACGCGACCGCGAGGTCCTTGTCCGTCTGTGACTCGCCGATCAGCTCCGCGAGCACCCGGCCGGCCGGGGTGGTGGTCATGAGGCGGACGAACGCGTGCAGCTGCTCGAGCAGGTCCGCACGGATGTCGCCCGTGTCGGGAAAGGCGAGCGTCGGCTGAACCGCGTGGAAATACCCGTCGAGGGCCAGCGCGCCCCTGGAGGGCCACCACTTGTACAGGGTCGTCTTGCTGACGCCCGACAGGCGCGCGGCCCGCTCGAACGTCAGGTCGGCCATGCCCTCGCTGAGCAGCACGTCGCCCACGGTCCGCAGCACGTCGCCGCGTACCTCGTCGGCAGGGCGGCGTCCGCGGCCTCGGCTGCGGGTGCCCGGTTCCTCGACGACGGAAGCCGTCGGATCCTTCTCCACGATTGTTCTCCTTCTGGATCCCTGGCACCGGCCTCGGCGGCGTCCGCCAGTCTAGGTCGGCCTGGTCTTCATACCGCTGAGCAGGGCGTTCGGCACGCGGGGCCCCGGCCCGGACGTTCGCGGGGCCCCGCTGCTGCTGGTCGCTACTGCTGGTCAGTACTGCTGGATCGTGAGCAGGTCGCCCAGGCCGACGCGGTCGAGGAACTCGCGGCGGGTCGAGTCGGCGAGGTCGGAGACCGCCTCGGAGCCGTCGTTCGCCGGGTCGATGTGCACCCGGTACGGCCGCTGCCCCACGGGCAGGGCGACGATGCGGGCGATCTCGTCCGAGACCAGGGAGGCGGTCGCACCCTCGGGGGCGAGGGCGGCGAGCTTCTCGGCGACCTGGCCCATGAGACCGGCGTACCGGGTCTCGTACGCGGCCTCCACCTCGCCGTCAGCCGGGTGGCCCGCGTGCGCGAAGTGGTTGGTGCCACTGGTGAACGAGCCGGGCACCACGATCGACGTCTCCACGCCCCAGCGGGCGAGCTCGGCGGCGTACGACACTGCGAGGGAGTCCATACCGGCCTTGGCCGCGAAGTACGGGGCCAGGTACGGCGGGGTGCCGCCCTTGACGCTGGTGCTGGACACCCAGATCACGAGCCCTTCGCCACGCTGGCGCATGCTGGGCAGCGCCGCCCGGTTCACGCGCTGGGTGGAGAGCACGTTGACGTTGTAGAGCTCGGCGAGCTGCTCCGGCGTGAATGCCTCGGTCGGCCCGACGACCATGTGGCCGGCGTTGTGGATCAGGACGTCGATGCGGCCGTGCTCGGCCTGGATCTGGGCGATCGCGCGGTCGACCGACTCCTGGGAGTTCACGTCGAGCTCGATGGCGCGCAGGTCCACCCCGTGCTCCGTCGAGTAGGCCTGCGCGGCCTCGACCTGGGGCGCGTTGCGGCCTTCGGTCTGGCGCATGCCCGCGTAGACGGTGTCGCCGGCGGAGGCCAGGGCGCGGGCGGTGAGGGCTCCGAAGCCCGAGGAGGCTCCGGTGATGACGATGACGTTGTTCATGGCGGTTCCTTCTTTCTGGTGGTCTGTCTGGTGATCCGGCTGATGATCTGGTGGTCCTGGGGGTGGCGGCCGTCGATCAGGCGAGGCCGCCGTTGGTGTAGATGACCTGGCCGTTGACCCAGCGCGCGGGTCCGGCCAGGAAGGCGACGGTCTCGGCGATGTCCTCGGGCTGGCCGAGCCGCTGGAGCGGGACGGCGTTGGCGAGGTTCTGGATCGTCTGCTCGTCCTTGCCGTTCAGGAACAGCGGCGTGGCCGTGGGGCCGGGCGCGACGGCGTTGACGGTGATGTCCTTGCCGCGCAGCTCGCGGGCCAGGATCAGGGTGATGCTCTCGACGGCCGCCTTGCTGGCGACGTACGCGCCGTAGGTCGGGAACTTGGTGCGGGTGACCGACGTCGAGAAGTTGACGAGCGCGCCACCGCCACGCAGCCGGTTCGCGGCGAGCTGGGAGACGACGAACGTGCCGCGGATGTTGGTGCGGTGCATCCGGTCGAGGTCGGCCAGGTCGAGGGTGGCGATCGGCGAGAGCAGCATGATGCCGGCGGTGTTGACGACGACGTCGATCCCGCCGAACGCGGCCTCCGCGGCGTCGAACGCGGCCGCCATCGCGACCTCGTCGGCGACGTCCCCGCCGACGGCGATCGCCTGCCCGCCGGAGGCCTGGACCTCGGCGACGACCTCCTCCGCCCTGGCCTTGTTGCCCGCGTAGTGGACCGCGACGGCGAAGCCGTCGGCCGCGAGCCGCTCCACGACGGTGCGGCCGATACCGCCGGACCCGCCGGTGACGAGGGCGACGCGAGGGCTGCTGGTGCTGGTGCTGGTGCTCATGATTGCTCCTGGGGGTTCCGATGGGATCCGATGTGGACTGTGCGTTCATATAACCACGGATGTGTACGCCGCGTCCATATCTTCGGACGAACCAATTTCGCCGAGAAAAGTCAGCGGCGGTCGAGGCGCCCCAGAGC
>NZ_JBHUUX010000021.1:0-79654 GCF_042670845.1 Promicromonospora sp. NPDC057138
GTCCGAGTCTCCCTGGTTATCGCCAGGGAGACTCGGACAGGCGCTCTACTTCGCGAATCCCTACTTCGCGGTCAGGGGGTCACCAGTTGGGGGTGACGCCCGGGAGGTTGCGGGGGAGGGGCACGTCGCGCGGGTGGTAGACGTACGTGAGGCCGTCGGTCGACGTCTGCCACACGCGCTCGAAGTTCTCCCGCGTGTACACGACCCGCACGGCCTCGTTGCTCGCCTTGTTCGGGTCGTTGATGATCGGGTCGCCCTCGGCGGTGAACCCGCGCAGCACGACGAGGTGCCCGTCGGTGCCGTACCCGGCCTCCGGCATCTCCTCCTCCTCGAAGTTGATCGAGAAGACGAGCGGGATTCCCGCCTTGATGAACTTTTCCGCCTCTGCGAGGGAACGGAGCCGGGTCACGAAGGACTGCAGCCCGAACGTGTTCGCGTAGGCCGCATTGAACGGCCAGTTGCCCGCGCCCTCGTACGCGTAGTCCCAGGTGTTCATGGCGGCGTAGTCGACCTGCGGGTCGCCGTTCGGCGCCTCGATGCCCTCCAGCTCCTCGGCCGGCACCTCCAGCCCGTGGGAGTAGATCACCATCGTGGACGACGTCGGCGAGCACCACACCTGGCCGCCGCCCCCGAACTCGGGGTACTCGCCGCGGTGGATATTCTGGCTGAACTGCGGCACGTCGAGCGCCACCTCGCGGCCGAGCGTGAAGTCGCTGGTGCCCGTGTAGTGCGAGTCGGGCAGGTACTCGTTGGTCATGGTGCTCACACCGTTCAGCCGCGGCGAGACCCGCGTGCCCGCGGGCCGGTACAGCGTGGCCCGGGTCTGGAACGCGTCGGGCTCGTAGCCCGACTTCGCGACGTAGGTGTCGGTGAACAGGTACGCGTCCGCGTCGGTCTGGCCGTTCACGGATGTGCGGTGGATGTCGCCGACGCCGTCGGCCGGAGCGAACTCGTCGCCTGACGCCCAGCGGCCCATCACGAACCACTTGGTCCACGTCCCGTCGGCCTTGCGCCCGCGGAACTCGATCTCGACCCACGTGCCCGTGGGGGTGTGCGCGTTCCACGAGCTCACGGACTCGTCGACCGCATACCCGGTCTCCACGACCGGCGACGTCCACCGGCCCGTCTCGTAGGCGACGGGCGTGCCGTCGCCGTACGGGTCGGTGTACTCGACGGTCTCGCTCGCGCCGCGCAGCACGAGCCCGCCCTTGGTGCTCGGCCGCAGGTTCGACGTCCTGCCCGCCAGGAGCTCGCGGTAGCCGTTCCATGCGGTCAGCGTGATCTGGTTGTCCGAAGCCGCCGGGCCCGGCTCGGGCGCACCCGCCGCCGGCACCGCACTCGCCACGATCCCTGCTTGCACCACGAGCGCTCCCGTCGCCGCCAGCGCGAACGCCCTCGTCCGCAGTGTTCCTCGAATCGACATGCCCACCTCCATGTCCGGGGCCCGCCACTGGGTGGGTGAGCCGTGGACCTTCTTTACCAGACCGGGGGGTGAATTGGCATCGAAAGTCGGGACAGCTCGGCGTCATCCGAGAGACCAGGCGACCGACGCCGGTCCGCGGTGCTAACGTCGTCCGCGATCCCACGGGTGCCTCACGCAGGGGCTGAGATCGGGCTGGACGGCCCGGGACCGTTGAACCTGTCCGGTTAACACCGGCGTAGGAAGCAGGAGTCTCATATGGAGAACACCCAGTCCCGCACGCTCGCGTACGAGTACGCAGCCGAGCACGACGGCGGGCACAGCACACCGCACGACGACGGCCTGCGGGTCCCGGTCACCGAGATCACGCTGGCGCCGTCCCCCGACGGCACCCCGAACGAGCCGGTGCGCGTCTACCGCACCCAGGGGCCGGGTTCCGACCCGGTGCGCGGCCTCGCGCCGGCCCGCGAACCCTGGGTCGTGGCCCGGGGAGACACCGAGGAGTACGACGGCCGCCGTCGGGCCCTCGCCGACGACGGCCGCGGCGCACTGCGCCGCGGTGCCGCGACCGAGGAGTGGCAGGGCGAACGACGTCGGCCGCGCCGGGCTGCCCCCGGCCGGACCGTCACCCAGATGCACTACGCCCGCCAGGGCGTGATCACGCCGGAGATGCGGTACGTCGCCCTGCGCGAGAGCTGCGACGTCGAGCTGGTGCGCAGCGAGGTCGCCGCCGGCCGGGCGATCATCCCGAACAACGTGAACCACCCGGAGTCGGAGCCGATGATCATCGGCCGGGCGTTCCTCGTGAAGATCAACGCGAACATCGGCAACTCGGCTGTCCACAGCTCGATCGCTGAGGAGGTGGAGAAGCTCGAGTGGGCCACCAAGTGGGGCGCCGACACCGTCATGGACCTGTCCACGGGCGACGACATCCACACCACCCGCGAGTGGCTCCTGCGGAACTCGCCGGTGCCCATCGGCACGGTGCCGATCTACCAGGCTCTGGAGAAGGTGAACGGCGACGCGAGCGCGCTGACCTGGGAGGTCTACCGCGACACGGTGATCGAGCAGTGCGAGCAGGGCGTCGACTACATGACCGTGCACGCCGGCGTGCTGCTCCGGTACGTGCCGCTCACGGCGGACCGGGTCACCGGCATCGTCTCGCGCGGCGGGTCGATCCTCGCGGGCTGGTGCCTCGCGCACCACCAGGAGAACTTCCTCTACACGCACTTCGACGAGCTCTGCGAGATCTTCGCCCGGTACGACGTCGCCTTCTCCCTGGGCGACGGCCTGCGTCCCGGCTCGCTGGCCGACGCCAACGACGCCGCGCAGTTCGCCGAGCTCGACACGCTCGCGGAGCTGACCAAGCGGGCCTGGGCCCACGACGTCCAGGTGATGGTGGAGGGACCCGGGCACATCCCGTTCCACCTGGTGCGGGAGAACGTCGAGCGGCAGCAGGAGCTGTGCGACGGCGCCCCGTTCTACACGCTCGGCCCGCTGGTCACCGACATCGCGCCCGGCTACGACCACATCACCTCCGCCATCGGCGCCACCGAGATCGCCCGGTACGGCACCGCGATGCTCTGCTACGTCACGCCCAAGGAGCACCTCGGCCTGCCCGACCGCGACGACGTGCGCACCGGCGTGGTGACCTACAAGATCGCCGCGCACGCCGCCGACGTCGCCAAGGGGCACCCGGGCGCCCGCGACCGGGACGACGCCCTGTCCAAGGCCCGCTTCGAGTTCCGCTGGCGGGACCAGTTCAACCTGTCGCTCGACCCGGAGCTCGCCGAGGCGTACCACGACGAGACCCTCCCGGCCGAGGCCGCGAAGACCGCGCACTTCTGCTCGATGTGCGGGCCGAAGTTCTGCTCGATGCGGATCTCGCAGGACATCCGCGACGAGTTCGGCGGGGCACAGGCCCAGGGTGCGCTCGCGGGCGCGACGGCGGCCGTCCAGGCGGAGGGCATGGCCCAGAAGTCCGCGGAGTTCCGCGCGGCGGGCGCCGAGGTCTACCTCCCGGCCCCGCAGCTCCGCCCCTAGCCGCGTTCCGCGAGGTAGAGCGTGTGTCCGGACACACGCTCTACCTCACCGACCATCCGTCCGCGAGGTAGAGCACCTGTCCGGACACACGCTCTACCTCGCGGACAGGTGGGCAGACGGTCAGGGGAGCGCGGTCAGGTCGGGCACGGGGCCCGTCGTCGTGCCCTCCACGAGATTCACGGGGAGCACCACCGACTCCGGCTGCTCGCCGGCGAGCAGCGCGATGACGGCCAGGCCGAGCGCCCGGCCCTTCTCGACGAGCGGCTGGTGCACGCTGGTCAGCACGTCGGGGGAGAGCCACGGCAGGTCGAGCCCGTCGAACCCGGCCACAGACACGTCCTCGGGCACCCGCAGGCCGAGCTCGCGGGCCGCGATCACGGCGCCCGCGGCGAGCAGGTCGGAGTGGGCGATGATCGCCGTCGGACGGTCCCGGGCGGGCGCCCACTCGGACAGGATCTCGGTGGCGGCGTCGCGCCCGTGCTCCACGAGCGACGCCGGCGTCTCCCACGACATCACGGGCTCGATGACGTCCCGGACGCCGGCCAGCCGGTTGCGGGTGGGCGTGCGCTCGGCGGCGGTGAGCCGGTCGGCGTCGACCAGCCCGGACCGTTCGTCCCGCCCGAACGGCAGCGTGATCTCCGCGATCCGCGTGTGCCCGAGCTCGACCAGGTGCCGCACGGCCTCGGCGGCGCCTCGGCGGTCGTCGACGCTGACCACGGGCACGCCGGGCACGTTCTGCCCCTCGCCGATCACGACGGGCACGCCTCGGCGCTGCAGGGCGGCCAGGTTCGGGTCGTCCTTCAGGGTCCCCCACACGAGCACCGCGACGTCCATCGCGGCGGCCTCGACCAGCGGGTCGACGGCGGCAGGCAGCCCCGCCTCGGCCGCGAGCCCCATGGACTGCGCGGTGGCGCCCTGCGGCATGCCGGGCACGAGCAGCACGCCCAGCCCCTGCTCGCCGATCGCGGAGACCAGGCCGTGCAGCACCTGGGTGGAGACGGGGTCCCGGAACGACCGGCCGAGCTGGTCGCCGATCACCACACCCACGATCCCGGACCGCCCCGACCGGAGCTGCCGCCCCAGGGGGTTGGGCCCGGAGTAGTCGAGCTCGCGCGCGGCGGCCAGGACCTTCTCCCGGGTCTCGGGGGTGATGGGTCCCGCACCGGAGAAGGCGAGCGACGCGGTGGAGACGGAGACACCTGCCAGCTCGGCGACCCTCGCGAGGGTCGGTCGTACGGTCTGGCGGCTCATCGCGGTTCCTTCTCTCGCCTCGGGCACCGGTGGTGCAGGACCCAGGTATCTGCTGGGCTGATCCCAGATTGTGGCCTACGGTCGGGAGATTCAATCGCACCGAGGAGTTCAGTGCCTACTGCACACGCCGCCGCCCGTGCGGTCTTCGTCGTCTTCGCAGCCAGCGGGTTCGCCTTCGCGAGCTGGGCATCCCGTCTTCCGGCGGTCCGCGACGGCCTGTCCTTCTCCGAGCAGGAGATGGGTTTGCTGCTGCTGACGGGGTCGATCGGCTCCGTCGCCGCCATCCCGCTGTCGGGCCTCGTCGCCGAGCGGTTCGGTACCGCGCGCACCGTCCTGAGCTTCGCGGGGGTGCTCGTGGTCGGCCTCGCCGTCGCCGGGTTCGGCGTCGCCGCCGGCGAGCACCTCGCGGTGCGGCTCGGCCTGGTCCTGTTCGGCGTGGGCGCCGGAGTCTGGGACGCCGCGATGAACCTCGAGGGCGCCGCCGTGGAGCAGCGCCTCGGCCGCGCGATCATGCCGGTCTTCCACGCCGGGTTCTCGTTCGGCACGGTGGTCGGGGCCGGCCTCGGCATCCTGGCGGCGGAGGCGCACGTCCCGGTCCTCTGGCACGTCGTGGCCGCGGGCGCGGTGGCCCTCCTGTCGGTGGTGATCGCGGTCCGCTACTTCTCCCCGAGCGTGGTCGCGGCGGCGCTGCCGGACGGCGCGGCCACCGCCGGGGCGGGCAGCGCGGACGGCGCCGACCCGGGAGAGATGACGCCGCCGCCGTCGGGCATCCGGGGCCTGCTCGCCGCCTGGGGCGAGCCGCGGACGCTGGCGATCGGGCTGGTGGTGCTCGCCGCCGCGCTGACCGAGGGCGTGGCCAACGACTGGGTGGGCCTCGCGGTGGTGGACGGGTTCGGCACGTCCGACGGGATGGGCGCCGTCGGCCTCGCCGTCTTCCTCACGGCCATGACCGCCGCCCGGCTCGCCGGGACGGGGGCCATCGACCGGTTCGGGCGTGTGCCGGTGCTGGTGCTCTCCGCGCTGCTGGCGTTCGTGGGCGTGCTGACGTTCGCGCTGGTCCCGATCCTGTGGCTGGCCCTGGTCGGCGTCGGGCTGTGGGGGCTCGGCGCGGCGATGGGCTTCCCGATGGGGATGAGCGCGGCGTCCGACGAGCCGCGGCGAGCCGCGATGCGCGTGGCCGCGGTCTCGACCATCGCGTACACCGCATTCTTCGTGGGGCCGCCGCTGATCGGCTTCGTCGCGCACACGACGGGCTACCGCCTGGCGGTGCTGGTGCTCCTGGTCCCGATGCTGCTCGCGCTGATCCTGGCGCGCTCGGTCCGGCCGCTGCCCTCGGCCGCCGGTGTGAAGAGGTAGTAAAGGCAGCGGAGCGCGCCGGCGGACCGGTCAGGCCTGCGAGAGCGAGCACTGAACACGTCTGCGGGCACCGAAAGGTTCCAGAAATGGCAGACATCACCCACGTCATGTCGAAGATGTGCACAAATCCCACGCGCCGGGTAGATAGGCTTGCAGGGTGAGCCCATACCCGGCAGACACCGTCCAGGCGCAAGCGGTGGCCCCCAGCCTCGCCGAACTCACCACGCTGCGAGTGGGTGGCCCGGCGGCCTCGTTCGTGGAAGCCGAGGAAGAGTCCGCCCTGATCGAGGCGGTGAGCACCGCCGACGACGCCGGTGTGCCGCTGCTCGTCGTGGGTGGCGGCTCGAACCTGCTGGTGGCTGACGAGGGTTTTGACGGCGTGGTCGTGCGGGACGCCCGCAGCGGCATCACCGTCGAGTCGAACGACACCTGCGGCGGCGCCGTGGTGAGCGCCCCGGCCGGCCAGAACTGGGACGAGCTCGTGGAGCGCGCCGTCTCCGATGGCTGGGTCGGCGTGGAGTCGCTCTCGGGCATCCCGGGCACGGTCGGCGCCGCCCCTGTGCAGAACATCGGCGCGTACGGGCAGGAGCTGTCCGGCGTCGTCTCGCTGGTCCGCACCTGGGACCGGGCGGAGCGCCGGGTGCGCACCTTCGCCGTCGGGCAGCTGGACTTCGGGTACCGCACGTCGCTGCTCAAGCGCTCCATGCACAGCGAGGGCCGCGACGACGACCCGCGCGCCCCGTGGTACCCGTCGCCGCGCTACGTGGTGCTGAACGTGCAGTTCCAGTTCCGCCTCGGCACGCTGTCGGCGCCTGTGGGCTACGGGGAGCTGGCCCGTCGCCTCGGCGTCGAGGTGGGGCAGCGCGCGCCCATGAAGGACGTCCGCGAGACCGTGCTGGGCCTGCGCGGCGGCAAGGGCATGCTGCTCGACAACCCGCCCTTCGGCGCGGAGCCGGACCACGACCGCTGGAACTCGGGCTCGTTCTTCACCAACCCCGTGATCCCCGTGGCGCACCTGGCGCACCTTCCGGAGGACGCGCCCCGGTACCCGGTCCGCTCGTCGACGCCGGAGACCACCACCGGCCCGAGCCTCGGCGCCATCGACCCGGCCCTCGTGAAGACGAGTGCGGCCTGGCTCATCGAGCGGGCCGGCTTCGGCAAGGGCTTCGGCCTGGCGGGCGAGCGCAGCCCGGCGCGCTTGTCGACCAAGCACACGCTCGCGATGACCAACCGCGGCGGCGCCCGGGCCGAGGACGTCGTCGCCCTCGCCCGCGCGGTGCGCGACGGCGTCCGCGACCGCTTCGGCGTGACCCTGGTCCCGGAGACGGTCCTGGTAGGCGTCTCCCTCTAGCGCTTGGCTGTGGGCGCGATCGTTGCGCCCAAGACGGACGCGTAGTCGCAACGATCGCGCCCACAACCACGCCGGGCGTCTAGTACACGACGACCGGGGTGCCCGACGGCGCGCCCCACGTGTCCCAGATCCAGTTCATGGCGCTGTTCGACACGCGCACGCACCCGTGCGACGCCGGGAACGCGGGGACCGACGACGAGCCGTGCACCGCGATGCCGCCCGTGAAGAACTTGGGCCGCCACATGTCGCCCAGCTCGAGCGACGACGAGTACATCCGGTTCTCCTCGCGGTACACCGCGAACGACCCGCGCGGCGTGTACGCGGTGTAGGTGTTGCCCTTCGCCTCGTACGTCTCCCCGTTGCCCGACGACGCGTTGATGATCTTCACGACCTGGCCGTCCTCGACGGCGAGCACGAGCTGCCGGTCGATGTCGATCTCCAGCACCTTGCCGGACGACGTCTGCGCCTGCGGCACGACCCCGTCGTCCGCCGCGGCCTGCGTCGCGTCGCCGACCACGCCGTCGCGGTACAGGCCGCCGGCCTTCTGCAGGGCGAAGACCGCCTGCTGCGTCTCGCCGCCGTACGAGCCGTCGACCGAGGTCAGGAGGTACCCGAGGTCCTGCAGGCGCTGCTGCAGGTCACCCACGCGCTCGCTGGTCTCGCCGTACTCGATGTAGTCGGGCGTCTCCGGCTCGTCGTCCTTCTTGTCCTCGCCGTTGCCCTTTCCGTTGCCGTCGTTCTTGCCGTCGGAGTGCTCGTCACCCCGCGAGCCGTCGCCCTTGCCGGGCTGCTCGTCGTCGCCCGCGCTGTCGCTCGGTTCGACGCTCGGTTCGACGCTCGGCTCCTCGCTCGGTTCGGCGCTGGGCTCGTCCGTGCTGTCGGAGCCGTCCCCGGCGTCGTCGTCACCGCCCTCGGCCGACGGTTCGCTCTGCCCCGGCTCCTCGGACTCTCCCGCACCCGGATCCGTGCTCGGGCTGCTCTCCTCGGGCGCGGGCGAGCTGGACGTCGCGCCCGCGTCCGCCGGGGGCTCGTCCTGGGCGCAGGCGGCCAACAGGCTCGCCGTCAGCGCTACCGCGCCCAGCGTCCCGAGTACCCGCTTGCCGACGACCCTGCCCGCACCGGTCGACCTGCCATGCATTACCCGCATCGTGTCTCCTCATCGGCCGCACCTTCTGGGGTGGTGCGGCACCGCACACGCGAGACGACGTCGTCCCCCCGCGAGTGTCCTGTATCTCTAGCTGACGCGCGGGGGCCACACATGGTTGGGCAGGCCGATCGTCACCCAATCGTGACAGTGCCGCCTGCGCGGAGAGCATCCAGGGTGTCAGCGGGATCAGGAGCCAGCAACCACGCGCCGACGTCGGCCAGCAGGCGCGCCTTGGTGCTCGACGACGCCCGGCTCGCCCGGATGGACGACGACGCCAGCGCCGCGAGCTCGGTGTCCGTGAACCCGTGCGCGCTCCGCGCGATCTCGTACTGGTCCACGAGCCGCGACCCGAACAGGAGCGGGTCGTCGGCGCCGAGCGCCACCAGCGCGCCGGCGTCCACCAGGGTGCGCAACGGGACCTCGCTCGCTTCGCTGTAGACCCCCAGGCCGATGTTCGAGCCGGGGTTCACCTCGAGGGCGACGCCGCGGTCCACGATGGCGGCGAGGATGCGTTCGTCCTCGGCGGCGCGCACGCCGTGCCCGATCCGGTCCGGGACGAGCTCTCGCATGACCTCGCTGATGTGGTCGGGCCCCAGCAGCTCACCGCCGTGCGGCACCGCCGCGAGGCCCGCCCGCCGCGCGATGTCGAACGCGGGCCCGAACTGGGACGTGTCCCCGCGGCGCTCGTCGTTCGACAGCCCGAAGCCGACCACCTCGCCGACGCCGTCGCCCGCGTACCGGGCGGCCAGCCGGGCGAGCGTGCGCGCGTCGAGCGGATGCTTCATGCGCGACGCCGCGATGATCACGCCCACCTCGATCCCGTGGGCGGCGCTCGCCGCCTGGGCGGCGTCGATAACTATCTCGACGGCCGGGGTGATGCCGCCGACGAACGGGGCGTAGGAGGTCGGGTCGACCTGGATCTCGAGCCGGCCGGAGCCCTCGGCGGCGTCGTCCGCCGCGGCCTCGTCGACCAGGCGGCGCATGTCGGCCTCGGAACGCACGCACGCGCGGGCGGCGTCGTACAGGCGCTGGAAGCGGAACCAGCCGCGCTCCGTGGCCGGCAGGCGAAGGGGGTCGTTGTCGATGAGCGCATCGGGCAGCCGGACGCCGTATGCGGCAGCCATGTCGACGAGGGTCGGCACCCGCATGGATCCGGTGAAGTGCAGGTGGAGGTGCGCCTTGGGGAGAAGTGCGAGGTCTCGCATCTGCGTAGTCTGGCAAAGCAGAGGTCCGACGGCAGCCGCTCTCGTGATACTCCGCACTACTCACACATCCTGGCATTCGTCTTTGGTGCGGGCGTACTCCGCTCAGTATCCTGAGAAGAACATGCCCCAGATAGCCGAAATGACTGATTTACTCGATGCGCACCCACGGACACCGGTGAACCAGTGAACGAAGAGACCACGCCTGAGGAGAACGCAGCAGACCTTCCGGTCCACGTAGTCCTCGGCGGAAAGTACGAGCTGGTCGACGTCCTGGGCACTGGGGCAACGTTCACGGTCTACGAGGCGCAGCGCGTCGCGGCCCCGGCAGCTCCCGAGCCCGCGGCGAGCGACGACGGCGCGGCCGGCGACGCCGATGCCGACGCGAGCCCCGACGACGGCGACACGGCCGCGGCCGACGCGAGCACGGGCGACGCCGAGCCGGGCGACACGTCCGACAATGCCGCGTCCGACGCCGACGCGACGCCTGCCGACGCGACGCCTGCCGACGCCGATGCCGAGACCGACCCCGAGGCGACCGCGGAGATCTCCCCGCCCGAGGAGCCCGAGGCCGACCTCGACCAGCCCCTCGTGGTCAAGGTGCTGCACCCGCACCTGGTCGACGACGAGAACGCCCGCGCCTCCCTGCGGCGCGAGGTCGAGGCGTCGGCCCTGGTGGACCACCCGGGCGTCGTGAAGGTCCTGGACTCCGGCGAGGAGGACGTCGCCGGGGCGAACGTCCCGTGGACCGTCATGAACCGGGTGGCGGGCGTGTCCCTGTCCGACCTCGCCGGCGACAGCGGCCTGCCCTGGCGCGACGCGCTGGCGATCATCGACGGCCTGCTGGAGGCGCTCGCGGCAGTGCACGCGGCGGGCCTGGTGCACCGGGACGTCGCGCCGCGCAACGTGATGGTCGACAAGCGGGCCGACGGCACGTTCGTCGTCGGGCTGCTGGACCTCGGCCTGACCCGCCCGGCGGGCGGAGAGGGCGACGGCGCCACCGTGGCCGGGTCGGTCATCGGCATGTCGCCGGAGCAGGCGCGTGGCAAGCCGCTCGACGCGCGCAGCGACATCTACGCCGTCGGCGCGCTCGCGTACTACACGCTCACCGGCCACCCCCCGTACGAGCGCGCGCAGGCGGAGGACGTCCTGCGGGCGCACGTGAACGCGCCGGTGCCTGCGGCGTCGGCCCGCCGTGCGGCGGTCCCGGCGTCGGTGGACCGCCTCGTCTCGCGGGCCATGGCCAAGGACCCGAACCGCCGGTTCCCGACCGCCGAGGCGATGCGCGGGACGGTGACGATCCTGCTCGGCGGCCCCGCGGGCCGGCTGGGCACCAGCGGCGAGACCATGCAGCTCGGCGTGGGTGCCGGCGGCACCGAGGTGATCGACCCGATCGCCGGGGCGGCCGGCTCGGGCACGATGAAGCTGGGCCAGGTCGACGAGGGCGGCGACCGCACCACGACAGTCGCGGCGATCGGCGCCGCGACGGCGGTGGGCGCGGCCGGCGCTGCTGGTGCCGCGGCCGCCGCGGCGTCCGTCCCGCCGCCGATCGAGCCGCCCGCGGACGAGCGGAAGTGGTGGCACGCCTTCACGACCGGCCGCGGACGGGTGGCCACGATCATCGTGTTCGCGCTGCTGGTGTTCGGCGGCGCCGGCCTCGTGATCGCGAACATCCTCAACGACAACGGGACGCCGGTCGTCGGCCCGAGCCCCAGCCAGTCGAGCCACGAGCCGTCGCGGACGCCGTCGTCGTCGCCCACACCGAGCGAGACCGAGACCGACGAGTGGGTGCCGCCGCCGAGCCCCACGCCGACCCCGACCCCCTCGCCGACCCCGACGCCGACTCCCACGCCGACCCCGACGCCGACGCCGACTCCCACGCCGACTCCCACGCCGACGCCGACTCCCACGCCGACCCCGACGCCGACTCCCACGCCGACGCCGACCGTCTCGGACGAGCCGACGGACGAGCCGACCGACCCTGTCGACCCGTCCGCCGACCCGACCGACGGCGCGGCCGGCGCGGAGCCGGGCACCGATCCCGTCGGCAGCCGCTGAGCCGCGCCAGGACAGACCTGCGGCCCTGACTCGACGTACCAGGTACGTCGAGTCAGGGCCGTAGTCACAGCTCCTGGAGGCGCTCCTTCAGGGCCATCGCGGCCCGCGCCCGGAGCATCGGCCCCTCGGCCTCGTCGTCCGACGCCGCGGCCGCCACCGTCGCCATGTGCGCCGCGAACCGGGCCTCCGCCGCCGCGAGGGTGACGTCCGGCTCGGCGCGGTACGCCTCGGTGACGTCGTCCAGCGCGGCGTCGTGGAAGGTCACGCCCATGGTGTCGATCGGCAGCGCGACGTCGTAGATCGCAGAGGCGACCGCCGCCTCGACGCGTGCAGTGATGTCGATCTTGTCCGAGTTGTTCATGGGCGCAAGGTACCGGCCCGGCCCCGTGCGCGTCCCGGAAACTTCAGGCGATCCAGCCGCGTTCCCGGGCCACCGTCACCGCGGCAGTCCGGTCGGCGACGCCGAGCTTGGCGAACGCCCGGATGAGGTGGGTCTTGACCGTCGCCTCGGTGATGGACAGCGCGCGCCCCACCTCCGCGTTCGACCGGCCGCGCGCCACCAGCGAGAGCACCTCGGCCTCCCGCGCCGAGGGACGCTCCGTGGCCGTGCGAACCGAGCTGACCAGGCGCGTCGCCACGCTCGGGGCCAGCACCGTCTCGCCCCGGGCCGCCGCCCGGACGCCCGCGACGAGCTGGGCGCGGGGCGTGTCCTTGAGCAGGTACCCGGTAGCTCCGGCCTCGACGGCGCGCAGGATGTCGGCGTCGGTGTCGTAGGTGGTCAGCACCACGACGCGCGGCCCGGTCCCGACGATCCCGACGATCCCGGCGGTCGCGGCGACGCCGTCGAGCACCGGCATGCGCAGGTCCATGAGCACGACGTCGGGCCGCAGCGACGCCGCCAGCGCCACCGCCTCCTGCCCGTCGGCGGCCTCGCCTACCACCTCCAGGTCGTCCTCGACGCTCAGCATGCCCGCCAGGCCCGACCGCACCACCGGATGGTCGTCCACCACCAGTACCCGGATCATCCGGACACCCCCTGAGTCTCGTCGTGTGCCGGCACCCGCGCGCACAGCGTCGTGCCGCCGTCCGGCCCAGGCCCGACCGCCAGCGTTCCACCCACTGACCGCACCCGGTCGCGCATCCCGGCCAGCCCGAACCCGTCGGCGGGATCGGGGCCGAGGCCTCGCCCGTCGTCCGACACCGTGAGCGTCACCTCTCCCTCGGCCTGCGCCAGCCGCACGACGACGGCGTGCGCCTGCGCGTGCCGCCGCACGTTCGCGAAGGCCTCCTGGGCGGCCCGCAGCAGCACCACCTCGATCGCGGGCGGGAGCGCGCCGACGCCGTCGGCCCCGACGGTCACCTCAAGCCCCGTCTCCTCCGCGAACCGGGTGCCGAGGCGACCGAGCGCCTGCGGCAGCGAGGCGTCCTGCAGCGCCACGGGCGCGAAGGCGGCGACCAGGGCGCGGGCCTCGGCGAGATTGTCCCGGGCGGTGTCCTCGACGACGTGCAGCCGCTCGCGGACGGCGCCGTCGTCCCCGACGTCGAGCGCCGCCGTCGCCGCCTGCGCCTGCATGACCACGCTCGTGAACCCCTGCGCGAGCGTGTCGTGGATCTCCCGGGCGAGGCGCTCCCGCTCGGCCAGGACCCCGGCCTCGTGGTTGGTCAGCGCCAGCTGAGTCTGCGCGGCATGCAGCTTGGCCAGGAGCAGGACGTGTTCCTCGGCGCGCTTCATCGCGACGTGGAACCAGAGCCCCAGCCCGATCGCGAACACCAGCGTCACCAGCATCTGCGGCACCACCTCGCCCATGACCACGAGGTCGAAGCCGTACCGCGCCCCGATGCCGACCGACACCGACACCGCCAGCGCCGCGCAGCCGACCACACCCAGCCGGATCGAATCCAGCAGCATCCACACCTGCGCGAACGCGATGAACATCAGGAGCGACGCCACTCCGCCCTGCGACACCGTCAGCCCGGTGCCGAGGACCAGCACCACGAGGTACACCACGGCCAGCCGGTAGTTCCTGGTTCGTGCCGCTCGTGCTCCCCACAGCAGGTAGGCCACGACGATCGCGCCCATCGCCGTGTACGCGACGGCGAGCTCCACTCCCCGCGTGCCCTCCAGCGCGAGGGCGACCGCGGTCAGGGCGACGATCACGCCGAACGCGGCGTCCCACCACCGCACCTGGTTCTCCCACCCGGAGTACAGGCGCGCCAGGGCGTGGTCGTCGTCGTCAGCCGTCATCGTGTCGTCGCCACCGGAACGTCCGCGTGCCGACCACCAGCGCCACCAGCAGCCATGCCGTCAGTACAGCAGCCGTCGCACCGTGCTGCCAGGCCCCGGACGGCTCGGCGGCGGCGAACGCGTCCGGCAGGAACACCGACCGCATGCCTTGGGCTATCCACTTGAGCGGGAACAGGGACGACAGGTCGAGCATCCAGCCCGGCAGCTGGCCGACCGGGAAGAACACTCCCGACGTGAACTGCAGCACCAGGATCGGCGTGACCACCACCGCGCTCGCGGACCGGCCGGATCGAGGCACCGACGAGTACGCGACGCCGCACACGGCTCCCGTCGCCGTGCCCAGCACGAACACCCAGGCGAACGTCGCCCAGTGGCCGGCGTCGTCGGGCAGCGGGACGTCGAAGAGCAGCGCGGCGACCGCGAGCAGCAGGGCGGTCTGCACCAGCACGGTGACCAGTGACAGGAACACCTTGCCCAGGAAGTACGACGTCGCGGGCAGGGGAGTCGCGCGCAGCCGCTTGAGCGTCCCGTCGTCGCGCTCGACGGCAATCGACATCGCGAGCGTCTGGTAAGTCGAGAGCATGACGCCGGTCGCGACCATGCCGGGCAGGAAGTACTGCGCGAAGCTCACGGTGACGCCGTTCGCGACGATCGGGTCGTCGTCGCCGAAGACCGTCGCGAAGATCGCGAGCATGACTATCGGGTAGGCGAAGCCGAAGATCATCGAGTCGCGCTCGCGCACGAACTGCAGCAGCTCGACGCCGCCGCGCACCAGCCCGAGCCGGAGCGTGCCGGGCAGCCGCCGCGAGCCGGTCCCTCGCTGGTCGAGCTTGTCGAGACCCGTCGTAGCCGTGGTCGTCATCACGCCGCCTCTTCGTCGTCGATCGGGGTATCGCCGGGGGAAGCCGCGTCGCCCGAGGCCTCGCCGATCAGGGACAGGTACACGTCCTCGAGCGTCGGCCGGGTCACGGACAGGCCGGGCACCTCGCTGTCGGGCCCGGCCGCCGCGATCAGCCGCGCGACGGCGGACGTGGGCCGGTCGGTCCGCTCGGTGCGCCGCACGCCGCCGTCGTCCCACGCGACCACGGGCGTGCGGGCCGCGGGTCCGCCCAGGGTGTCGGGCGTGCCCTCGGCCACCACCACGCCGTCGCGCACGACGACCACGCGGTCGGCGAGCTGGGCCGCCTCGTCCAGGTAGTGGGTCGTCAGCAGGATCGTGGTGCCGCTCTCGCGCAGGCCGGTCACCAGGTCCCAGAAGGAGCGCCGGGCCTGCGGGTCGAACCCGGTCGTGGGCTCGTCCAGGAACAGCAGCTCCGGCCTGCCGACGATCCCGAGCGCCACATCGAGCCGACGCCGCTGCCCGCCCGACAGCCCGCGCGTCCGCGCCCGCGCCTTCTCCGCGAGCCCGACGGCGGCGATCACCTCGCCCGGGTCGCGCGCGTCGGGGTAGGACGCCGCGGCGGCCCGCACCTTCTCCAGGACCGTGAGCTCGCTCATGTCCCGCGAGTCCTGCATGACGACGCCGATCCGCGCCCGCCACGCGCGCCCCGCCCGCCGGGGATCCTGGCCGAGCACCTCCACGGCGCCGTCGTCCCGGTCCCGGAAACCCTCCAGGATCTCGACGGTGGTGGTCTTGCCGGCGCCGTTCGGGCCGAGGACGGCGACGATCTCGCCGGGGGCGACGTCGAGGTCCAGCCCGGCGACGGCGTCCTTGTACCCGGCGCGCGGGTTGCCGTACCGCTTGCGGAGGCCGCGCACGCGCACGGCCAGCTCGTCTGAGGTCTGCATGTCACGAGCATGCTCCGGGCGGCGCTCGCGGCGCGACGCCCGTTCGGCTGCCTCCGCTGTCAGCCGTTCGATGGACAGCCCCGCAGGTCGAGCCCCGCAGGTCGAGCCCCGCTGGTCGAGCTTGTCGAGACCCCAAGCGCCCGCCCGGAACGGGTTCGACCTACGGCCGTGGGTACCGTACAGTTGTGCCTCGGTGATCGATGCTCGCCGTTTGTGGCATGCCTCTCCGGGGGCTTGTGTGAACACTTGACAAGCGTCGAAACACAGAGGGTAGTGGCGCAATTGGTAGCGCAGCGGTCTCCAAAACCGCAGGTTGCAGGTTCGAGTCCTGTCTACCCTGCCAGCGTGAACCCCAGCGGGGCCGCGCGCAGCGGGCCCACGTGAGTGGACCTGGAAAGCCAGTCCGCGCCGCCCGGCGCGCGGGGCCACAGGAGTGGGGTAGCAGTGAGCGACACCGAGGTGATCCAGAGCGCCGCGGAGCGTCCGAGCAAGGGCGGCGGCAACATCTTCGCCCGAATCGCGCTCTTCGTGCGCCAGGTGGTGGCCGAGCTCAAGAAGGTCGTCGCACCGACGCGTTCCGAGCTCGTGACGTACACGACGGTGGTGCTCGTCTTCCTGGTCGTCGTCATGATCTTCGTGGTGGCGCTGGACTACGCGTTCGGCCTGCTCGCCGGCTGGGTCTTCGCCTGATCGAGGCAGTCTCGGACAGCGGCTGACACGGCCGTAGCCGGTCCCGATCCCGGGCCGACGTCGGTCCGGGTGCGCCGGGCCAGCACATGCGGCACGCTGCGCAGTACTTCGCTGTGATCGTTCTCGCCTGACGCCGATTGTTCCTTCGCGGCACTTTCGCGCGACAATGGCACGACACAGCTCGTAGAGGTACGCACACCCGTGCCGGGCGCAGCCCCGGCGCACGAAGAGAAAGCAGGTTCGTTTCGTGTCCCAGGACTCTCTGGACCAGACGGAGAACGTCTCGCCGTCCGACGCCTCCGACGAGGTCGTCGACGCGCCCCTGGACGCCGAGAACGCTGACGTGCCTGCGGACGCCGAGACACCGGCTGACACCGACGCCGAGACCACTGACGAGGGCGAGGTCGAGGGCGACGCCGCCGACGAGCGCACCGTCGACGCCGACGGCGACGTCATCGTGGACGAGGTCGAGGAGTTCAAGCGAACCCTCCGCAGCCAGTTTGGTGACTGGTACGTCATCCACTCGTACGCGGGCTACGAGAAGCGCGTGAAGACCAACCTCGAGAACCGCATCCAGAGCCTGAACATGGAGGACTACATCTTCCAGGTCGAGGTTCCGATGGAAGAGGTCGCCGAGATCAAGAACGCGCAGAAGAAGATCGTGAGCCGGGTCCGCATCCCGGGCTACGTCCTCGTGCGCATGGACCTGACCGACGAGTCGTGGGGCGCCGTGCGGCACACGCCGGGCGTCACGGGCTTCGTCGGGCACACGCACCAGCCGGTGCCGCTGAGCTTCGACGAGATCTACTCGATGCTCGCGCCGTCGATGCTGCCCCAGCCCGCCCAGGCCGGTCAGCCGGCCGCCGGTGGCGGCGCGGCGACCGGTGGCAAGGCCCCGGTGCACGTCGACTTCGAGGTCGGCGAGTCGGTGACCGTGACAGACGGGCCGTTCGACACGCTGCCCGCCTCGATCTCCGAGATCAACGTCGAGGCCCAGAAGCTCAAGGTCCTCGTTTCCATCTTCGGCCGGGAGACCCCGGTCGAGCTGGGGTTCAACCAGGTCGCCAAGATCTGAGTCGTCAGTTCCTCAGCATTGCAACCGGGTCATCGCCCACGGCGTCGGCCCAACCGAACAGAAGGTAGACAAGCATGCCCCCGAAGAAGAAGGTCTCCGGCCTCATCAAGCTGCAGATCCAGGCCGGCGCCGCGACGCCGGCTCCGCCGATCGGCCCGGCCCTGGGTCAGCACGGCGTGAACATCATGGAGTTCTGCAAGGCGTACAACGCCGCGACGGAGTCGCAGCGCGGCAACGTCGTCCCGGTCGAGATCACGGTGTACGAGGACCGCTCGTTCACCTTCATCACGAAGACCCCGCCGGCCGCCGAGCTGATCAAGAAGGCCGCCGGCGTGCCCAAGGGCTCGCCGACGCCGCACACGGTCAAGGTCGCCTCGATCACGAAGGCTCAGGTCCGCGAGATCGCGACGACCAAGCTCCCGGACCTGAACGCGAACGACCTCGACGCCGCGTCGCTGATCATCGCGGGCACGGCCCGCTCGATGGGCATCACCGTCTCGGAGTGACGAGACCCGTCAGACCAAGGTGACCCGGCGGACGTCGTCGGGCACCAGCAGTGGCAGGGCCGCAGGCCCGCTACGACCACAAGGAGAGAAACATGGCAAAGCGCAGCAAGGCGTACCTCGCCGCCGCGGAGAAGATCGACAGCGAGGCGCTGTACGCGCCGCTTGACGCGATCCGTCTCGCGAAGGAGACCGCCACCGTCAAGTACGACGCGACCGTCGAGGTCGCGTTCCGGCTGAGCGTCGACCCGCGTAAGGCGGACCAGATGGTCCGTGGCACGGTCAACCTGCCGAACGGCACGGGTAAGACCGCGAAGGTCATCGTGTTCGCCAACGCCGCCAAGGCGGAGGAGGCCCGTGCGGCCGGTGCCGACGAGGTCGGCGGCGACGACCTGATCGAGAAGGTGGCCGCCGGCTACACCGACTTCGACGCGGCCGTCGCCACGCCGGACCTCATGGGCAAGGTCGGTCGCCTCGGTAAGGTGCTGGGCCCCCGCGGCCTCATGCCGAACCCGAAGACCGGCACCGTGACGATGGACGTGACCAAGGCCGTCACCGACATCAAGGGCGGCAAGATCGAGTTCCGTGTCGACAAGCACGCGAACCTGCACTTCATCATCGGCAAGGCCTCCTTCTCGGAGACCCAGCTGCTGGAGAACTACGCTGCGGCGCTCGACGAGGTCCTGCGCCTCAAGCCGTCGTCGTCGAAGGGTCGCTACATCAGCAAGGCGACCATGACCACGACGATGGGCCCCGGCATCCCGCTGGACCAGAGCAAGACCACCAAGCTCCTGGAAGACGCCTCGGCCTGATCCGAGTGCGCTCCTGAGCGCGAGAAGGCCCGCATCCCGAAGGGGATGCGGGCCTTTTTGATTTGCCATCAAAAGGATGTATCGAACTCGGCGTCCCGCCCTCTTGTCTGGTGAGCGGCATCGAGCCGACCTGCGCCGAGGAGAGGGGAGTGCCTGATGGGCACAGTCTTCTACCTCCCCGGATCCGCAGTGTCGGCCGTAGACTCGGCTGGTCCAAGTGCTCCACATCCGGTATCGGACGTGGAAGCAACCGCCAGCAGAGAATCCCGTGGTGCAATGACAGGATCAAGGGAGGCCCTGCCCGACGTCGACGGGCCCGGGCTCACGCTCGGCGATCGCGCTGCGATCGCCTTGACCGAGTACCGCGAGGGCAACCATCAAGCCCTCGGCGACCTGGTTCGCGAGGCCACGCCGTTGCTGTGGCACACCGTCCGCGCGCAGGGGGTCGAACACGACGCCGCGGACGACGTGGTACAGAGCACCTGGGTGGCGCTCGTGAAGCACGCGGACACGATCGCGGAGCCCAAGGCCGTCTTGAAGTGGCTCCTGGTCACGGCGAAGCGCGCCGCCTGGGAGGCCGTGCGCAAGCACCGTGACGACGAGAAGCGCCGCACCGAGCTCCCGGACGACAGCCCGGAGCACCCGATGGCGCTTCCCGCGAAGGACCCGCTGCCGGACGCCGAGGTGCTGCGCGAGGAGCGCGACCGCATCCTGTGGACGTCGCTCCAACAACTACCCGGACGCTGCCAAGAGCTGCTGCGTCTGGTCTCGCTCGCCGACCGACCGGACTACCGGCACATCTCGGCGGCGATCGGAATGCCGATGGGTTCCATCGGCTCGACTCGTGGGCGCTGCTTGGCGAAGCTGCGCACCATCCTCGACGAGCAGGGGGACTTCTCGTGGACCTGACGCCGGAACCGAACAAGGACGACGAGGCCGTGGGGGACCTCTCGTTCGACCCGAAGGGCGCGCTGGACGCCGAGGACGGTGCTCTGCTGACCCGCCTCGCCCACGTTGTCGAGGAACTGGACCCGGTGCCGAGCGACCTCGTCGAGCGCTCGCTGTTCGCGATCACGCTGGCCGGCCTCGAGGCCGACCTGATGGAGGCCGTCTATCTCGACGCGCCGCTCGCAGGCGTCCGGGGGGCCGCCGCAGCAGCACGTGCCGACGACGCCGCGCCCGCCGAGGCCAAGACAATTACCTTCACTCACGACTCGCTGACCGTCATGATCAGCCTGTCCCCGGCCGCCGGCGGCCGGGTCCGCATCGACGGCTGGGCGGCCCCTGCCGCGGGCCTGGACGTGGAGCTGCACCGCCCGGGGGTCGACGTCGTCACGGTCGCCTCCGACGAGGAGGGCCGGTTCTCCTTCGACTCCGTCGAGCGGGGGCGCGCGAGCCTGGTGGTGCGCCGGACGGACGGCGGGGGCGGGGCCGTGAGTACGCCGGTCATCGAACTCTGAATGCTGAGTTCCTGAACTTCTGAATGCCTGAGTCTCTGATCCCGCCGCGGGGGTGCGGCGGGGTCTACCGAGTATGCCTATCGATGGAGAGGTGCTGCTGTGAGTGAGCCCATGCCCGAGCGTCCTGCAATGCGCGTCCGTGACCACTCCGGAGGATGGCGGCCGGTTCGTGAGCTGGATCCGACGTCGGACCAGCTCCCCGGCGGGCGCCTGGCGCCGACCCGCTACGTGCGCGACCGAGTGATCGTCCGCGGCGATGCTGAAGGTGGTCACAACGCGCTGGTCGAGATGATCACGGCCCGCGCCCGCGAGAACGGCGTGACCGTGACGACGGGCGAGTTCGACCAGGCGCCGTCGCGCGAAGGTGCGGACGTCCTGGGTGCGCGGCCCGACATCGAGGTGCGGCTCGACGACGTCCGGGACGACTGGGACGCGGTCGGGCTGCTGGCTTCGGTCGCGGATGACGCGGGGGACAACCGCAAGCGGATGTCGCTGGACCACGTGGTCACTGGTCACAGGAATCACGGCGGATATGGGGACCCAGACAAGCGGATTCCTGCGGTATACCCGGGCTCAGCGCCCGTGCGCGCAGCCAACGGGCTGTCGCCGCTGGTAACCGTGGGCGGTGTTGACCGGCCGGTGATCGCAATCCTGGACACAGGCATCGGCCAGCACCCATGGTTCGACGAGCCTGGAACTGTCGTCCTCCGTGATGCACAGCTCGATGGCCAGGCCATCGGGACCTATCCCGAGGAAGACGTGGATGCGGAACGCGAGGGGCGTCGCGACGGCGCGGCATCGCCACTCGACCCGTATGCCGGGCACGGCACCTTCATCGCCGGGGTCGTACATCAGACGTGCCCGGATGCAGCGCTGCTCCCAGTTCGGGTGTACGGCGGGGACGGCACCGCATCCGAGTGGGACTTCGCGCGCTCCCTGGAACGGCTCCTTGAGTTCCACCTCCGTGGACTGGCAGGAGTCTCGGGATACTTCCCCGTCGATGTCGTGGTGATCGCCAGCGGCTACTACTTGGAGCACCCCGAGGACGACGACGACTACGAGGGCATCTACCGCGGCAGACTCCGTGACCTGCGTCGAGCTGGCGTGCTCGTGGTGGTGTCCGCCGGTAACGACGGATCCACCCGCAAGTCGTTCCCTGCGGGCTGGGCACCGCCGGTTCGGCGAACGAGCCTCGGGGTCGTGCCCAGTAATGCGCACGACCTCAACCCGGACTACACACCGCTGCTGGGTGTAGCGGCGTCCAACCCGGATGGCACCCTGGCCGACTTCAGTAACGATGGGCCCTGGATCGCGGCTGTCCGGCCGGGCGTACAGGTCCTGAGCACGATGCCGACGACGTTTGACGGGGCCGCCGAAGGGGAGCGCTCAGCGGACGGTCTACGCCAGACGGCGGACCCGGACGACTTCACGCATGGCTACGGCACCTGGAGCGGAACGTCGTTCTCGGCGCCCCGACTCGCGGGCGAGCTCGCGGTAGAGATCTTCACAAGCAGAGCCGCCGGCCGTGTGCCGGCGACGGACGCACTGGGCCGGGTCAGCGACGCCTGGCATGCTGTGACTCGAGTCGGGGATCTCTATTCGGAGGTACCCGGAGTGCCAGTGTGAAGGACTGATCCGGGGGTGCGTTGAGCGGTGGTGGGCAGTAGGTCGGACTTCGAATCGCTCACCGAGCGATTCGAACGGGCGCGGGAGTGGAATGCCCGCGCCCGTCCGCGTCGCGCTCGCCGCGAGTTCCAAGCGCTGCTTCGCGATCTTGACTCGTACGACGAGACGGACCTGACCGGTGCCGGCCGACAGACCTGGGCGTGGCTCATCGCCCGGTCATGGATGGGGCTCGCCCAGGCGGATCTTGCCTGTACCGGAGACCTCCCCGCAGCGCTCGGGCTGCTCGACCGGGCGCTGGGCGCGGCGCAGCTGCTGGACGGTATTGAGCGCCAGCGCATCGAGGCGGTGACCGCAGGGCAGCGAGGGTCATTCCTGCTCGGCGCAGGGGAGCCTGCGGAGGCAGTACGACTCTTCGACCGGGTACTTGCGGTCAGTGACGACAGCGAGCCGCGGGACCTGGCCATTACCTATCTCAATCGAGCCTTCGCCCTCTCGGACCTCGGCGACGTCGAGGGGGCGGTGGCCGACAACCTCGCGGCGGTGCAGCACGCAGAGGCGGCAGGCGCACCAGTGCTTGTGGCCTTTGCGCGGCATAACTCCGGCTATTACCTGAGCATGCTTGGCGATGCGCCTGCGGCGCTCGCTGAGATGGCAGCCGCGCGTGAACTTGCGCCGGATCAGGATGACGGGATTCCACTGCAAGGCCGGGCCGAGGTGCTGTACGGGGTGGGCCTCCTTGACGAGGCCGAATCCCTGCTGGATACAGCGATCCCTCAGTTGCTCAAGGCGGGCCTACGCACAGACCGCGCCATCGCCGAATACTCCCGCGCCCGGTGTCTCCTCGCTCTCCTCCGCTTCGATGAGGCGTCGGCCTTTGCTGCCCGCGCGCGCACACATTTTATGGCGGCAGGCTACGAACAATGGGCGGTATTGGCCGGGGTCCTGGAGTTGGAGGCCGCGCTCGCGCCGGTTCGTCGTGGTGCGCAAACACTGACGAATCGCGCGATCCGTCGACGAGCCGTGAAGGCGCTTGAGGCGGCCCGGGAAGGTGACGCCGCAGGCCCCGTCCTCGGCCAGCACCCCGGTCACGCAGCGCGCTTGGTCGCGGCGCAGTGGTCGCTGATTGCGGGTGATCTCGACTCTGCCCGCGAAACGCTCGCTGAACTGCCGCGTGGTCTCACAAGTGCCCCCCTGACAATGCGGATCCAGCACTACACCGTCCAGGCAGAACTTGCGTTCGCGACGCGGGACCGTGCCAGAGGTCTACGCGCGGTGCGGGCGGGTCTGGGCCTGCTCGCTGACCACCGCAGCCGACTGGGATCGGTCGAATCGGTCACGGCTGCCGCCGCGCACGCCGTTGACCTGACTCGAATAGATGTCGAGGCCGCCGTACGAACGGGCCGTCCCGCCGCCTTGTTCGATGCGCTTGAGCGGGGACGCGCCACGTTTGCTGGCACGGGCCGGGTCACGCCGCCCGACGATCCAGGGGCCGCAGCGCTCCTTACCGAGGCACGTGGCCTGCTGGCCAAGGCTCGTCTGCTGGACGCAGCTGCGGCTAGAGAGCGTGAGCGGCTCACACGGCGCGCGCGCCGCATCCAGGACGAGGTTCGAGAGCGGTCGTGGCGGCACGCAGGCAATGCCGGCGCGGTCCAGAGACCGGCCACAGCACGCGAGCTGCAGCATGTCCTTGCCGAGCGTGGTGACGACACATCGGTGGTGGCCAACTTCGTGGTGATCGATGGTCTACTTCGCTGCGTCCGTGTCGACGCCCAGACAGTGACGACCATCGACTTCGGCCCAGCCGAAGACGTCACCGAACGCGTCCGCCGCCTGGGCGCCGACTTCGCCATGGCCGCCAACGACCTCATCCCGGCCCCGCTCCGCGCAGCCGCCAGCTCCTCTCTGGCGCGCAATCTCAAAGTGCTCGACGACATCCTTCTAGCCCCACTCCGCGCCGACGGCGACCTCTACGTCGTCGCCCGCGAACCCCTGCTCAGCGTCCCGTGGACCGCACTCCCGTCCCGCAGTGGCCTGCGCACCGCCGTCAACTCCTACGTCGCCCGCGGCCGCACCCACGCCCGGCCCACCGGCGAACGCCGCCTGCTGGCAGCCGCCGGCCCAGGCGTGAAGCACGGTGCCGCTGAGGCCCACGCCGTCGGCGAGCACTGGCCCGGCGCAACCGTCCTGACCGGCGACGACGCCGTCACCGAGCAAGTCCGCAAGGCCCTCGCCACGCACGACGTCGTGCACCTCGCCACCCACGGCCAGCACGACGCCGACAACCCCCTCTTCGCGAGCATCGACCTGGCCGACGGCCCCCTGTTCGCCCACGAGCTGGACGGAACACCACTGCCGGGCTCGGTGGTGATCCTGTCGTCGTGCGAGGTCGGCGGTTCCACCCAGGTGCTCGGCGGCGAGGTCCTCGGCCTCACGTCGGTGCTCCTGCGCCTCGGCGCCCGCGCGGTCATCGCCTCGGTTGCCAAGCTCTCAGACGAGCTCGCCGCTCGCGTCATGCCGCGCCTGCACGCCCACCTGCGCGAGACCGACGACCCGGAGGCGGCGCTCGCGGCGGCCCTCACCGACGTCGCCGAGCCGGTTCCGCTGGTCTGCTTCAGCTCTGTCGAGGGGCTCGCAGCCGGGTGATTCCGCGCCCGCCTAAACCGCTTCGCCCCCGGGCGACGGGTCCCTGACCTGCGGCGTCAGAAAGGTCGATGACAGGGGGCAGCACACCCCGCTACCGTGGCCCGCCAGATACCCGCATGGGGTGTGAGATGGCTAGGGGGCGACATGTGGCCGGAACTCGAGGCGGAGCTGCTGGCCGCCCGGGAGCTCAACTCCCGGTCGCGGCCCGGCGATGCGCTGCCCCGGTTCCGGGAGGTGCTCGACAAGCTCCGGGTCGTGGACCTCGCCGGCCTCGGGCCCGCGGACTACGAACGCTGGGCCGAGGGCATGGTGCGCTCCCTGGCGGGCGAGGCTGTAGCGGTCCACTCAGTCGAGGACACGCTGGACAAGCCACTGGCCATTCTCGACGACGCCGACGCCCGTGCCGACGCGGCCCCACCGGAGGCCCGGGTGCGGCTCGCCGCGGTCGTCGAGGGGACGCGCGGTCTGCTCCTGCAGCGGGCCGGCCGGCACCTCGAGGCCATGGCGGCCTTCGACCGCGTGCTCGCGGATCCGGCACTGCTTCCCGCGCGCGACTTCGCGACGGCCCTGCTCAACCGGGGCGCGACCGCCATCGAGCTCGGGCGGCTGGACGCGGCGCTGCGCGACTTCGACGCCTGCCACGAGCAGGCGATGCGTGCCGACCTGACCAACGTCGCTTCCCTCGCCCTGCACAACACCGGGTTCGTGCGGTACGCGATCGGCGACCTGCCGGGCGCGCTGCAGGCCATGGCCGCCGCCCGCGCCGTCGACCCGGAGCGCGCGGACGGGCTGCTCGACATCGGCCGCGGCGCTGTCCTCTACGAGGCAGGCCTGCTGGAGGAGGCCGAACGCGTGCTGACCAAAGCGATCTCCCTCATGACCGGTCCCGGCCGGGCGCCGCACCGCGCTGAGGCCGAGTATTTCCGCGCGCGCTGCCTCATGGCGCTGCACCGGTGGGACGAGGCCCGCGCGGGGGCGGCGTTCGCCCGGCAGTACTACGCCGGAATCGGTCACCCGCAGCGGGCCGCGATCGCGCGCGTCGCCGAGCTGGAGGCGATCCTCCTGCCGATCCGGCGCGGCGAGGTGCCCGTACCGGGCGACGCGCGCCGGCGCGCCGAGCAGGCGCTCGAAGCGGCCGAGGCGGGGGACGAGGTGGACCCGCTGGTCGGGCAGCACCCCGGCCTGGCCGCGCGGTTCATCGCCGCGCACTGGTACCTCCTGGCCGACGACGTCGTCGCCGCCCGCGCCGTCCTCGCCAACCTCCCGGACGGGATGGCGGACGCCCCCCTGACCACCCGGATCCAGCAGCAGACGGTGCTCGCCCAGCTCGCGTTCGCGTCGGGGGACCGGGACGCCGGCGTCGCCGCCGTCCGCATCGGCTTCGGTCTGCTCGCCGACCACAGCCTGGGCCTCGGCTCCGTGGAGTCCGTGACCGCCGCCGCGGCGCACGGCGTCGACCTGCAGCGGACCGACGTCGCGGCCGCCGTCCGCACCGGCCGGCCCGACGCGCTGTTCGAGGCGGTCGAACGCGGCCGCGCCACGTTCGCGGGGGTGGGCGGCGCGGCCGCGCCGGACGATCCCGCCGTGCGCGGCCTCGTCACCGAAGCCCGCGGGCTCGTCGTGCTGGGCCGCAGGATCACCCACCCGGACGGCGCGTCCGAGCGCGCCGCCCTGTTCGAGCGTTCCCGCAGGCTCCTGGCGACGGCGCGCGAGCGCGCCTGGCACCGCACGGGCGACGACGCCGGCGTCGAGGAGCGCCCCGCCACCGTGGCGGAGGTGCGCGAGCTGCTGACTGCCCGCGACGACGGCGCCGTCGTCGCCAACTTCCTCGTGCTCGACGGCGCCCTGCGCTGCGTCCGCGTGGACGCCCACGGCGCGCGCACCGTCGAGCTGGGGTCCAGGGCGGACGTCACCGAGCGGGTACTACGAGCACGCGCCGACCTCGGGGTGTGCGCCAACGACCTCGTGCCCCTGGCGCTGCGCGAGGTCGCCCGCCGCTCCCTGACGCGTAACCTCGCCGCGCTCGACGACCTCCTGGTCCTTCCGCTGGAGGCGGACGGCCCGCTGTACGTCGTGGGCCGGGACCCGCTGGTCGGCGTGCCGTGGACCGCGCTCCCGTCCCGGCAGGGCCGGCGCACCACCATGCGCTCGTACGTGGCGCGGGGGCGCGCGCACCCGCGGCCGGGGGAGAGCCACCGCCTGCTCGCCGCGCACGGCCCGGGCGTCACGCTCGGCGCGAGCGAGGTGCAGGCAGTGGGCGAGGTGTGGTCCGGAGCCACCGTCCTCACCGGCGCTGCAGCGACGACGACGGCGGTCCGCGAGGCGCTGGCCACTCACGACATCGTGCACCTCGCCACGCACGGCACGCACGACGCCGACAACCCCCTCTTCGCCTCGATCGACCTGGCCGACGGCCCGCTGTACGCGCACGAGCTCGACGGCACGCGCCTGCCCGGCTCGGTGGTGATCCTGTCCGCGTGCGAGGTGGGCGGCTCCTCCCAGGTGGTCGGGGGCGAGGTCCTCGGCCTGACGTCGGTGCTCCTGCGGCTCGGCGCCCGCGCCGTCGTCGCCGCCGTCGCCCCACTGTCGGACGCCGTCGCCGCCCGCGTCATGCCGAGGTTTCACGCCCACCTGCGCGCCACCGACGACCCGGAAGCCGCGCTGGCGGCGGCGCTCGCGGGCGAGCCGGAGCCCGCACCGCTGGTGTGCTTCGGCTCCCTGGAGGGCCTGCCCCGCTGAGCCCGCCCGTCGGCTGCCCCGCCGCCGTCCGGCAGCGTGTGGTGCGTGCCACCGCCCGCCCGTGTAGTACCACCCGCGTAGCCATGTATGATTCTCAGGTAACCCAAGACCGCCGGTTGTCCGACGCTGCCCGCTCTTCACGAGCACAGGGCGGAAGAAGACCGAAGTCCCGCTGAGAGCGGGGGCCTGCGCAGGTGACGAACTCGAGTGCGGCTCTGCCGCGCAAACCGAGCCCCGTGCGCCTGCGCCGGGGCTCTTTCTCTTTTCCGGGACCCGCCCGGGGCTCACGCCCCAGGGGACGGTGGTACAACCACCGGAAGGATTGCCATGGCGAGGCCGGACAAGGCAGCCGCTGTCGCAGAGATCGCGGGCAAGTTCCGCGACTCCAACGCGGCCGTGCTGACCGAGTACCGCGGGCTCACCGTCGCGCAGCTCAAGGAGCTGCGTCGGTCGCTCAGCGGCAACGCAACCTACGCCGTGGTGAAGAACACGCTGACGGGGATCGCGGCCAAGGAGGCCGGTGTCGAGGGTCTCGACGCCGACCTGAAGGGCCCGTCCGCCATCGCATTCGTGACCGGGGACCCGGTCGAGGCTGCGAAGGGTCTGCGTGACTTCGCCAAGGCGAACCCTGCTCTGGTCATCAAGGGTGGCGTGCTCGACGGCGCCGCCATGACCGCTGCAGAGATCACGAAGCTCGCGGACCTCGAGTCCCGCGAGGTTCTGCTGGCCAAGGTGGCCGGCGGTCTGAAGGCCACGCTGACGCGTGCTGCATACGCCTTCTCCGCCAAGCCCGCCCAGGTCGCCCGCGTCATCGATGCCCTGCGCCAGAAGCAGGAATCGGAGGGCGCTGCCGCCTGATCGGGTGGCCGCGCCAGTAAACACCCCCTGCTTCTCGTGGGCCGGAACCGGCCCGCGAAGCGCCTACTGAAAGGAACGCCATCATGGCGAAGCTCAGCACCGACGAGCTCCTGTCCGCCTTCGAGGAGCTCACGCTCATCGAGCTGTCCGACTTCGTGAAGGCCTTCGAGGACAAGTTCGACGTCACCGCTGCCGCCCCCGTTGCCGCCGCCGCGGCCGGTCCGGCTGCTGCCGCCGCCGAGGCTGTCGAGGAGAAGACGGAGTTCGACGTCATCCTCGAGGCCGCCGGTGACAAGAAGATCCAGGTCATCAAGGAGGTGCGCGCGCTCACGTCCCTCGGTCTCAAGGAGGCCAAGGACCTGGTCGACGGCGCGCCGAAGCCGGTTCTCGAGGGCGCCGACAAGGACGCCGCCGAGAAGGCGAAGGCCGCCCTGGAGGGCGCCGGCGCCACCGTCACCCTCAAGTGACCTCTGGCCGTACCGCCTTCGGGCTGGTGTGACGGCGGCCCGGGCTCGTCCCGGGCGCCGTCCGCCGACTGCAGAGGCCCGCACCCTTCGGGGTGCGGGCCTCTCGTGTTCACCCAGCTCGTTTTCACCCGGGTGGGCCGCCGCGCCGCGGCGGTGCGGGCGGCAGCTCGGGTGCCAGTGCGGATACGCAACGATTCGAGGGTTATTGCGGTCTCGGCGTGCAGGTAGTAGGGCGACTAGACATACTAGAGCCAGATAGGTATGCTAGCGCTTTGCGCCCGCGTGTGCCCTCGACGCCTCCCCCTGCTTCCCGAAAGTCCTGGTTGCATCCCCGCTTGTGGGATGCCCTCCGGCGACCGGTGAAGTCCGGCAGAGCTTCCTGCAGCACCGCAGAGCGTACAGCGTTCACCCGAACTGCAGGGAAGGACCCCTCTTGGCTGCCTCGCGCACCCCTTCAGCTCCGTCCGCCGAAGCCATTGCGAACCGTACCGCTTCCCGTCGCGTTTCCTTCGCGAAGATCTATGAGCCACTCGAGGTCCCGGACCTGCTTGGCCTACAGACCGAGAGCTTCGACTGGCTTCTTGGTAACCCAGCCTGGCAGGCCAGGGTAGAAATTGCCAAGACGGCTGGCCGTAATGATGTCCCGGAAACTTCGGGCCTGGAGGAGATCTTCGAGGAGATCTCCCCGATCGAGGACTTCGGCTCCTCGATGTCTCTCTCCTTCTCGAACCACCGCTTCGAGCCGCCGAAGTACACGGCGGACGAGTGCAAGGAGAAGGACTTCACCTACGCGGCCCCGCTGTTCGTCACCGCGGAGTTCGTGAACTACACCACCGGTGAGATCAAGAGCCAGACGGTCTTCATGGGCGACTTCCCGCTCATGACGGCGCGCGGCACCTTCATCATCAACGGCACCGAGCGTGTCGTCGTCTCCCAGCTGGTGCGTTCGCCGGGCGTCTACTTCGAGCGCACCCCGGACAAGACCAGCGACAAGGACGTCTTCTCCGCGAAGATCATCCCGTCGCGCGGTGCTTGGCTCGAGTTCGAGATCGACAAGCGCGACGCCGTCGGCGTGCGCGTCGACCGCAAGCGCAAGCAGTCCGTCACCGTGCTGCTCAAGGCCCTCGGCATGAGCGAGGCGGAGATCCGCGAGGAGTTCGCCGAGTTCCCGTCGGTGCTCGACACGCTGGAGAAGGACCACGTCCACACCGAGGACGAGGCTCTTGTGGACCTGTACCGCAAGATCCGCCCGGGCGAGCCGCCCACGGTCGAGGCCGGCCGCGCGCTGCTCGAGAACTTCTACTTCAACCCGAAGCGCTACGACCTCGCGAAGGTCGGCCGCTACAAGGCGAACAAGAAGCTCGGTGTCGACGCACAGCTGGCCGAGTCCACGCTGTCGCTGACCGACGTCGTGGCCACGATCAAGTACCTCGCCGCCCTGCACGCCGACAAGCAGGTCCTCTCGGGGATGCGCAACGGCGAGCCGGTCGAGGTGCGCGTCGAGGTCGACGACATCGACCACTTCGGCAACCGTCGCATCCGCGCGGTCGGCGAGCTCATCCAGAACCAGGTGCGTACGGGTCTGTCCCGCATGGAGCGCGTGGTTCGTGAGCGCATGACCACGCAGGACGTCGAGGCCATCACGCCGCAGACGCTGATCAACATCCGTCCGGTCGTCGCGTCGATCCGTGAGTTCTTCGGCACCTCGCAGCTGTCGCAGTTCATGGACCAGAACAACCCGCTCGCCGGGCTGACGCACAAGCGTCGTCTGAACGCGCTCGGCCCGGGTGGTCTGTCCCGCGACCGCGCCGGCATGGAGGTCCGTGACGTCCACCCGTCGCACTACGGCCGCATGTGCCCGATCGAGACCCCTGAGGGCCCGAACATCGGCCTGATCGGTTCGCTCGCGTCGTTCGGTCGCATCAACCCGTTCGGCTTCATCGAGACGCCGTACCGCAAGGTCGAGAACGGCAAGGTCACCGACAACATCGAGTACCTCACGGCCGATGACGAGGACCGCTACATCATCGCGCAGGCGAACACGCCGCTGCTCGAGGACGGCACCTTCGTCCTCGACCGCGTGCTCGTCCGCACCAAGGGTGGCGAGACCAACGACATCCCGGGTGCCGAGGTCGACTACATGGACATCTCGCCGCGCCAGATGGTGTCGGTCGCGACTGCCCTGATCCCGTTCCTCGAGCACGACGACGCGAACCGCGCCCTCATGGGTGCGAACATGCAGCGCCAGGCGGTGCCGCTGGTCCGGTCCGAGGCCCCCGTGGTCGGTACCGGCATGGAGCGCCGTGCGGCGGTCGACGCCGGCGACGTCATCGTGGCGACCAAGCCCGGTGTGGTCACCGAAGTCTCGGCCGACCTGGTGCTCGTGGCGAACGACGACGGCACGACGGGCTCGTACCGCGTGCACAAGTTCGTCCGCTCGAACCAGGGCACGAGCTACAACCAGCGCGTGCTGGTCGACGAGGGTGCGCGGGTCGAGGTCGGCTCCGTCCTCGCGGACGGCCCGGCCACGGACGAGGGCGAGCTCGCGCTCGGCCGCAACCTGCTGGTCGCGTTCATGTCGTGGGAGGGCCACAACTACGAGGACGCGATCATCCTGTCGCAGCGCCTCGTGGAGGACGACGTCCTCTCCTCGATCCACATCGAGGAGCACGAGGTCGACGCTCGCGACACCAAGCTCGGCCCCGAGGAGATCACGCGGGACATCCCGAACGTCTCCGAGGAGGTCCTCGCGGACCTCGACGAGCGCGGCGTGATCCGCATCGGTGCCGAGGTCGGCGCGGGCGACATCCTGGTCGGCAAGGTCACCCCCAAGGGCGAGACCGAGCTGACCCCGGAGGAGCGCCTGCTGCGCGCGATCTTCGGCGAGAAGGCGCGCGAGGTGCGCGACACCTCGCTCAAGGTGCCCCACGGCGAGTCCGGCACGGTCATCGCGGTGCGCGAGTTCAACCGGGAGGACGGCGACGAGCTGCCCGCCGGCGTGAACCAGCTGGTGCGCGTGTACATCGCGCAGCGCCGCAAGATCACGGTCGGTGACAAGCTGGCCGGCCGCCACGGCAACAAGGGCGTCATCTCGAAGATCCTCCCGCAGGAGGACATGCCGTTCCTCGAGGACGGCACGCCGGTCGACGTCATCCTGAACCCGCTGGGTGTGCCGGGCCGTATGAACGTGGGCCAGGTGCTGGAGACCCACCTCGGGTGGATCGCCAAGCAGGGCTGGGACGTCTCCTTGGCGGAGGACAAGGGTGGGGAGTGGCTGGAGAGCCTCCCCGCGGTCGCTCACACGAGCGAGCCGGGCCGCCCTGTCGCCACGCCGGTGTTCGACGGTCTGGAGGAGGTCGCGCTGCGCGGTCTCTTCGGGGCGACCCTGCCGAACCGGGACGGCCAGCGCATGGTCAACCAGGACGGCAAGGCGATGCTGTTCGACGGCCGCTCCGGCGAGCCGTTCCCCGAGGCCGTCTCGACCGGCTACATGTACATCCTGAAGCTGCACCACCTGGTCGACGACAAGATCCACGCGCGTTCGACCGGACCGTACTCGATGATCACGCAGCAGCCGCTGGGTGGTAAGGCGCAGTTCGGTGGTCAGCGGTTCGGTGAGATGGAGGTCTGGGCACTCGAGGCGTACGGCGCCGCGTACACGCTCCAGGAGCTCCTCACCATCAAGTCCGACGACGTCCCGGGCCGTGTCAAGGTCTACGAGGCGATCGTCAAGGGCGAGAACATCCCCGACTCGGGCATCCCGGAGTCCTTCAAGGTGCTCCTCAAGGAGATGCAGTCGCTGTGCCTGAACGTCGAGGTGCTCTCGAGCGACGGTGTCTCCATCGAGATGAAGGAGTCCGACGACGAGGTGTACCGCGCCGCTGAGGAGCTCGGGATCGACCTCTCGCGGCGGCCCAACGCCGCCTCCAGCGTCGACGAGATCTGATACCGGTCCGCGCCCGTTGCACCGGGCGCGGACCCGGACTCCAGGCGCGGGCCTGGACACCACGAGGATTTTCGAGAACTTCAGGAAGTAGGACATCTTGCTCGACGTCAACGTCTTCGACGAGCTGCGTATCGGCCTCGCCACGGCCGAGGACATCCGTGCCTGGTCGCACGGTGAGGTCAAGAAGCCAGAGACCATCAACTACCGCACCCTCAAGCCGGAGAAGGACGGGCTCTTCTGCGAGAAGATCTTCGGTCCGACCCGTGACTGGGAGTGCTACTGCGGCAAGTACAAGCGCGTGCGCTTCAAGGGCATCATCTGCGAGCGTTGTGGCGTAGAGGTCACGCGCTCCAAGGTGCGCCGTGAGCGCATGGGCCACATCGAGCTCGCCGCGCCCGTCACGCACATCTGGTTCTTCAAGGGTGTGCCGTCCCGCCTGGGCTACCTGCTGGACCTGGCCCCGAAGGACCTCGAGAAGGTCATCTACTTCGCGGCCTACATGATCACGTCGGTCGACGACGAGGCCCGCCAGGAGGACCTGCCCAACCTGCAGAACGAGATCGATCTCGAGAAGAAGGAGATCTCCGACCGCCGGGACAACGACATCAACACCCGCGCCACGAAGCTCGAGGCCGACCTGGCCGAGCTCGAGGCCGAGGGTGCCAAGGCTGACGCGCGCCGTAAGGTGCGTGACTCCGCCGAGCGCGAGATGGCTCAGCTCCGCAAGCGTGCGGACCAGGAGCTGGACCGCCTCGAGCAGGTCTGGGACCGGTTCAAGAACCTCAAGGTCGCTGACCTCGAGGGCGACGAGATGCTCTACCGGCAGCTCCAGGACCGCTACGGCACCTACTTCGAGGGTGCGATGGGCGCGAACGCGATCCAGCAGCGCCTCCAGAACTTCGATCTGGACGCCGAGGCCGAGTCGCTGCGGGAGACCATCCGCTCCGGCAAGGGCCAGCGCAAGACCCGCGCCCTCAAGCGCCTCAAGGTCGTGAACGCGTTCCTGACGACCACGAACTCGCCCACCGCGATGGTGCTGGACGCCGTCCCGGTCATCCCGCCGGACCTGCGCCCGATGGTGCAGCTCGACGGTGGCCGGTTCGCGACGTCGGACCTGAACGACCTGTACCGCCGCGTCATCAACCGGAACAACCGCCTCAAGCGGCTGCTGGACCTGGGCGCGCCGGAGATCATCGTCAACAACGAGAAGCGGATGCTCCAGGAGGCCGTCGACTCGCTGTTCGACAACGGCCGCCGTGGCCGCCCGGTGACGGGTCCGGGCAACCGGCCGCTGAAGTCGATCTCCGACATGCTCAAGGGCAAGCAGGGCCGGTTCCGCCAGAACCTGCTCGGCAAGCGCGTCGACTACTCGGGCCGTTCGGTCATCGTGGTCGGCCCGCAGCTCAAGCTGCACCAGTGCGGTCTGCCCAAGCAGATGGCGCTCGAGCTGTTCAAGCCGTTCGTCATGAAGCGGCTCGTGGAGCTCAACCACGCGCAGAACATCAAGAGCGCCAAGCGCATGGTCGAGCGCACGCGTCCTGTCGTCTGGGACGTGCTCGAAGAGGTCATCACGGAGCACCCCGTGCTCCTGAACCGTGCGCCGACGCTGCACCGCCTGGGCATCCAGGCGTTCGAGCCGCAGCTCGTCGAGGGCAAGGCCATCCACCTGCACCCGCTCGTGTGCGGCGCGTTCAACGCCGACTTCGACGGTGACCAGATGGCTGTCCACCTGCCGCTGAGCGCCGAGGCGCAGGCCGAGGCCCGCATCCTCATGCTCTCGAGCAACAACATCCTGAAGCCGTCTGACGGCCGTCCGGTGACCATGCCTTCGCAGGACATGATCATCGGTCTGCACCACCTCACGAGCGACCGTCCGGACGCCGTGGGCGAGGGCCGTGCGTTCGGTTCCGTGGCCGAGGCCATCATGGCCTTCGACCGCAACGAGCTGGACATCAACGCCAAGATCAAGCTTCGGATGTCGGACCTCGTGCCGCCGCTGAAGGACTTCGAGGCGCCCGAGGGCTGGGAGCAGGGGCAGCAGCTCCTGTTCGACACCACCCTCGGCCGGTACCTGTTCAACGAGGCGCTGCCCGTCGACTACCCGTACGAGAACGGTGTGGCCGACAAGAAGCGCCTGTCGACGATCGTCAACGACCTCGCCGAGCGCTACCCGAAGGTGGAGGTGGCCGCGGCGCTGGACGCGCTGAAGGACGCCGGCTACCGGTGGGCGACGCGCTCCGGCGTCACGATCGCCATCTCCGACGTCGCCGCGCCGACGGTCAAGGGAGAGATCCTCGAGGCGCACGAGGCGCGGGCCCTCAAGGTGCAGCAGCAGTTCGACAAGGGTCTGATCACCGACGACGAGCGCCGTCAGGAGCTCATCGAGATCTGGACGCAGGCCACCGACAAGGTCGCGCAGGCCATGCGGGTCAACCTCGAGAGCAACGCGCGCAACACCGTCATGCGCATGGTGGGCTCGGGCGCCCGTGGTAACTGGATGCAGGTTCGTCAGATCGCCGGTATGCGCGGTCTGGTGGCGAACCCGAAGGGCGAGATCATCCCTCGTCCGATCAAGTCCAACTACCGCGAGGGCCTGTCCGTCCTCGAGTACTTCATCGCGACGCACGGTGCCCGTAAGGGCCTGGCCGACACGGCCCTCCGTACGGCGGACTCGGGTTACCTGACCCGTCGTCTGGTGGACGTCTCGCAGGACGTCATCATCCGCGAGGACGACTGCGGTACCGAGCGTGGGCTCACGCTGCCGGTCGCGGAGAAGCTCCCGGACGGCTCGCTCGTCCCGGACGACCGCGTCGAGACCAGCATCTACTCGCGTACCTTCGCGACCGACGTGGTGGACGCCGACGGCAACGTCATCGCGACCGCCGGGTCGGATGCGGGCGACGTCGTCATCGACAAGGTGATCGCCGCGGGCATCTCGAGCGTCAAGGTCCGTTCGGTCCTGACGTGCGAGTCCCGGGTCGGTACCTGCGCCAAGTGCTACGGCCGCTCCCTGGCCACGGGCCTGCTCGTGGACATCGGCGAGGCCGTCGGCATCATCGCGGCGCAGTCGATCGGTGAGCCGGGCACGCAGCTGACGATGCGTACCTTCCACACCGGTGGTGTGGCGGCCGCTGAGGACATCACGCAGGGTCTGCCGCGTGTTACCGAGCTCTTCGAGGCCCGCACCCCCAAGGGTGAGGCGCCGATCGCGGAGTACACGGGTCGCGTGACGATCGAGGACACCGAGCGGACGCGTCACCTCGTGCTGACGCCGGACGACGGCGGCGAGGAGATCAAGTACCCGGTCACGAAGCGTGCGCGCCTCAAGATCGCGGACGGCGACCACGTCACCGTGGGCACCCAGCTCGTGCAGGGTGCGGTCGACCCGAAGAAGGTGCTGCGCATCCTCGGCCCGCGTGCCACGCAGACGCACCTGGTGGACCAGGTCCAGGAGACCTACCGCAGCCAGGGCGTGGACATCCACGACAAGCACATCGAGGTCATCGTGCGGCAGATGCTGCGGCGCGTGACCGTGCTCGACTCGGGTGACTCGCAGCTGCTGCCCGGTGAGCTCGCGGAGCGCATGCGCTTCGAGGACGCGAACCGCAAGGCCGTGTCGGAGGGTGGCCAGCCGGCCGCCGGCCGTCCGGAGCTGATGGGTATCACGAAGGCTTCGCTCGCGACCGACTCGTGGCTCTCGGCCGCCTCCTTCCAGGAGACCACCCGGGTGCTCACCGAGGCGTCGATGAGCGGTCGCCGTGACCCGCTGCTCGGCCTCAAGGAGAACGTCATCATCGGTAAGCTCATCCCGGCTGGTACGGGTCTGCCCCGCTACCGCAACGTCGAGGTGGAGCCCACCGAGCAGGCCAAGGCCGAGCTCTACCCGAGCTTCGGCTACGACGAGATCGACTTCCCGACGCTCGGTATGGGTTCGGGCGAGGCGATCCCGCTGGAGGACCTGGACCTCGGCGACTTCCGCTGATCCAGTTCTCTTAAGTAGCCAGAGCGCCTGCCGGTCTCGACAGGCTCGACCCACGGTGGTCGAGCCTGTCGAGACCCGGTAGGCGCTCTGCTGTGGTTCCGGGTGCAATCTCACACCGATTCGTTTTGACCCCCCGTAAACACGCGAGTAACCTAGGAATCCGTGCCTGCGCCGTCGGGCCGCACCTCTTGAAGGCCGCCGCAAGGTGGCTTCGGAAGCGGCCGATGTGAGTGCGTGGGCACCCCGGCGAGAACCTCCCGGGGCACGTCGTGCCCCGATGGGTGGAGCCGGGCCATCGAGCCGGTGGTAAGTGGCGTAGCAGTCCCCGTGGGGGCTGTGGGTGCCGCATGCGATCGGCACGCACAAGCCAGAACCATCGACGGGGACGCCGGCAGGGCGTCGCCGAAGCTCATGAAGACGACGGAGACGTAGTGCCTACGATCAACCAGCTCGTCCGCAAGGGGCGGACCTCGAAGGCCGTGAAGTCGAAGACTCCGGCCCTCAAGGGTTCCCCCCAGCGGCGCGGCGTGTGCACGCGCGTGTACACCACCACCCCTAAGAAGCCGAACTCGGCCCTCCGCAAGGTCGCCCGTGTGAAGCTTTCCTCGCAGGTCGAGGTCACCGCGTACATCCCCGGTGTCGGTCACAACCTGCAGGAGCACTCGATCGTGCTCGTGCGCGGCGGCCGCGTGAAGGACCTTCCCGGTGTCCGTTACAAGATCGTCCGTGGCGCGCTCGACACGCAGGGCGTGAAGGGTCGCAAGCAGGCCCGGTCCCGTTACGGCGCCAAGAAGGAGAAGAGCTGATGCCCCGCAAGGGTCCGGCCCCGAAGCGGCCGCTCATCATCGACCCGGTCTACGGGTCCCCTGTCGTCACGCAGCTGATCAACAAGGTCCTGCTCGACGGCAAGAAGTCGACCGCCGAGGCGATCGTCTACGGCGCCCTCGAGGGTGTCCGTACCAAGACTGACGGCGACCCGGTCGTGGTGCTCAAGCGCGCACTCGACAACGTCCGCCCGGCTCTCGAGGTGCGCTCCCGCCGCGTCGGTGGCGCCACCTACCAGGTGCCGGTCGACGTCCGCCCCCCTCGCCAGACGACGCTCGCGCTGCGCTGGCTCGTCGACTTCTCCCGCGCTCGCCGCGAGAAGACGATGACGGAGCGTCTCATGAACGAGATCCTCGACGCGTCGAACGGTCTCGGTGCTGCGGTCAAGCGCCGCGAGGACATGCACAAGATGGCCGACTCCAACAAGGCCTTCGCGCACTACCGCTGGTAGTAGCTTCCGATCGGCCCCGGGTCACCCCCGGGGCCGTCGGTGGATGCTTGACCGCCGGCCCCCAGCCCACCTTTAGACCAAGGGGTAAGACACCGTGGCACTCGACGTGCTGACCGACCTGAACAAGGTCCGCAACATCGGCATCATGGCCCACATCGATGCCGGCAAGACCACGACGACCGAGCGCATCCTGTTCTACACGGGTGTGAACTACAAGATCGGTGAGACGCACGACGGTGCGTCGACGATGGACTGGATGGAGCAGGAGCAGGAGCGCGGCATCACGATCACGTCCGCCGCGACGACCTGCTACTGGAAGAACAACCAGATCAACATCATCGATACGCCGGGTCACGTCGACTTCACGGTCGAGGTGGAGCGCTCGCTCCGCGTGCTCGACGGTGCCGTTGCCGTGTTCGACGGCAAGGAGGGTGTCGAGCCCCAGTCGGAGACGGTCTGGCGCCAGGCGGACAAGTACGACGTCCCGCGCATCTGCTTCGTCAACAAGATGGACAAGCTCGGTGCGGACTTCTACTTCACCGTCGACACGATCATCAACCGCCTCAAGGCGAAGCCGCTCGTCATCCAGCTCCCGATCGGTGCTGAGAACGACTTCGAGGGCGTCGTCGACCTCATCGAGATGAAGGCGCTCACGTGGCGCGGCGACACCAAGATGGGCGAGGAGTACGAGGTCGAGGACATCCCGGCCGACATGCTCGAGAAGGCTGAGCAGTACCGCGCTCAGCTGGTCGAGGCCGTCGCCGAGGCTGACGACGACCTGCTCGAGAAGTTCCTCGGTGGCGAGGAGCTGACGGTTGCCGAGATCAAGTCCGGCATCCGCAAGCTCGTCATCGCCTCCGCGGCCTTCCCGGTCCTGTGCGGCTCGGCGTTCAAGAACAAGGGCGTGCAGCCCATGCTCGACGCCGTGATCGACTACCTCCCCTCGCCGCTCGACGTGCCGGCTGTCGAAGGCCACGACGTCAAGGACGCGGAGAAGGTCGTCGTGCGCCGTCCGGACGAGTCGGAGCCGTTCTCGGCCCTCGCGTTCAAGGTCGCCACGCACCCGTTCTTCGGCAAGCTGACCTACGTCCGCGTCTACTCGGGCAAGGTCGCGCAGGGCGCGCAGGTGCAGAACTCGACCAAGGGCAAGAAGGAGCGCATCGGGAAGCTCTTCCAGATGCACTCCAACAAGGAGAACCCGGTCGAGGAAGCCCACGCGGGCCACATCTACGCGTTCATCGGGCTCAAGGACGTCACCACCGGTGACACCCTGTCCGACCCGAGCAACCAGGTCATCCTCGAGTCGATGAGCTTCCCGGAGCCCGTCATCGACGTGGCCATCGAGCCGAAGACGAAGGCCGACCAGGAGAAGCTGTCGACCGCTATCCAGAAGCTCGCGCAGGAGGACCCGACCTTCCGCGTGCGGCTGGACGACGAGACCGGCCAGACCGTCATCGGCGGTATGGGCGAGCTCCACCTCGACATCCTCGTCGACCGTATGCGTCGCGAGTTCAAGGTCGAGGCGAACGTCGGCAAGCCGCAGGTCGCGTACCGCGAGACGATCCGCCGCACGGCGGAGAAGATCGACTACACGCACAAGAAGCAGACGGGTGGTTCCGGCCAGTTCGCCAAGGTCCAGGTGACCTTCGCGCCGCTGGAGACGACGGAGGGCGAGCTCTACGAGTTCGAGAACGCCGTCACCGGTGGCCGTATCCCGCGCGAGTACATCCCGTCCGTGGACGCTGGTATCCAGTCGGCCATGCAGCAGGGTGTGCTGGCAGGCTTCCCGGTCGTCGGCGTGAAGGCGACGCTGATCGACGGTGCGTACCACGACGTCGACTCCTCGGAGATGGCGTTCAAGATTGCCGGTTCGATGGTCTTCAAGGAAGGCGTCAGGCGCGCCGACCCGGTCCTGCTCGAGCCGGTCATGGCCGTCGAGGTGCGTACGCCCGAGGAGTACATGGGCGACGTGATCGGCGACATCAACTCCCGACGTGGCATGATCCAGTCCATGGAGGACGCGACCGGCGTCAAGGTCGTTCGCGCCCAGGTGCCGCTCAGTGAGATGTTCGGCTACATCGGTGACCTCCGGTCGAAGACCCAGGGTCGCGCGGTGTACTCGATGCAGTTCGACAGCTACGCCGAGGTTCCCAAGGCAGTTGCCGAAGAGATCATCAAGAAGACCCGGGGCGAGTGAGTCCCCACAGGTCGACCCGCACAACCAACCTGTAGGAAGAACCGCACGCCCCGCAGTTGTAGGCTTCTTGGCCGAGCATCTGCAACGTTCGGAACATCTACCCAAGTCCCAGGAGGACCCCAGTGGCTAAGGCCAAGTTCGAGCGGACCAAGCCGCACGTCAACATCGGCACGATCGGTCACGTCGACCACGGTAAGACGACGCTGACCGCGGCGATCTCGAAGACGCTTGCGGACAAGTACCCGGACCTTCCGGCAAACACGGTGCGCAAGTTCGACGAGATCGACGCCGCGCCGGAGGAGAAGCAGCGCGGTATCACGATCAACATCGCGCACATCGAGTACGAGACGCCGAAGCGCCACTACGCGCACGTCGACGCCCCGGGTCACGCCGACTACATCAAGAACATGATCACCGGTGCCGCGCAGATGGACGGCGCGATCCTGGTGGTCGCCGCGACCGACGGCCCGATGGCCCAGACGCGTGAGCACGTGCTGCTCGCCCGTCAGGTCGGCGTGCCGTACCTGATGGTGGCGCTCAACAAGGCCGACATGGTCGACGACGAGGAGATCCTCGAGCTCGTCGAGATGGAGGTCCGTGAGCTGCTCTCCTCGCAGGAGTTCGACGGCGACAACGCCCCGGTCATTCGCGTCTCGGGCCTCAAGGCTCTCGAGGGCGACCCGGAGTGGGTCGAGAAGATCGTCGAGCTGATGGACGCTGTCGACGAGAACATCCCGGAGCCGGTGCGCGACCTCGACAAGCCCTTCCTCATGCCGATCGAGGACGTCTTCACGATCACCGGTCGTGGCACCGTCGTCACCGGCAAGGTCGAGCGTGGCACGCTCGACATCAACTCCGACGTCGAGATCGTCGGCATCCGCGTGCCGCAGAAGACCACGGTCACGGGCATCGAGACGTTCCACAAGCAGATGGACCAGGCTCAGGCCGGCGACAACACCGGTCTGCTCCTGCGTGGCATCAAGCGCGAGGACGTCGAGCGCGGCCAGGTCATCGTGAAGCCGGGTTCGATCACCCCGCACACGAACTTCGAGGCCCAGGTCTACATCCTGGGCAAGGACGAGGGTGGCCGTCACAACCCGTTCTACTCGAACTACCGCCCGCAGTTCTACTTCCGCACCACGGACGTCACCGGCGTCATCACGCTGCCCGAGGGCACCGAGATGGTCATGCCCGGCGACAACACCGAGATGACGGTCGAGCTCATCCAGCCGATCGCCATGGAGGAGGGTCTGGGCTTCGCCATCCGCGAGGGTGGCCGCACGGTCGGTTCAGGCCGTGTCACCAAGATCCTCAAGTGATCCTGGAGCACTGACTCATCTGACGGAAGTCAGCTGAACGATGGGGCCCGGGTGCTTCGGCGCCCGGGCCTCATCGCGTAAGTAGTCCGTGTCACACGTCTTCCGTTTGGTACATGTGGAGACGTATGGCAAGATTGCATAGTTGCCTGTCACAGGCGTGCTCTTTCAAGTATCGAACAGTGTGCAGAACCGCAGTCCTTGGTCCCGGCTCGTCCGGGGTCAACAGAGGCTGGAGCGGTCACCCTCCCGGGGAGAAACCGGGTGAGGGGTCGCGGGGTTTGTCGCTAGCTGTTCGATGTGTACAGGGCGCCCCGCGGAGCACACGTCCTCCGGTCTTCCGGAGGGACTGTTCCGAGCAGGCTCGGCAAACGTGGTGGTCGGTCCAGGCTGTACAGCCAGGACCAGATCACTTCCCAACGGCCCCGGCACCAGCAATGGTGTTCTGCGCCCGGCTGTGCCGCTTTAAGCGACACGCCCGAGTGCGTGGGTCGGACAGTAGCGGTTCGAGAGAGAGAGTCAGACGACGCCATGGCGGGACAGAAGATCCGCATCCGGCTCAAGTCCTACGACCACGAGGTGATCGACAGTTCGGCGCGCAAGATCGTCGACACGGTCACTCGCGCTGGTGCGACGGTCGTGGGTCCGGTGCCGCTGCCGACGGAGAAGAACGTCTTCGTTGTGATCCGGTCGCCTCACAAGTACAAGGACAGCCGCGAGCACTTCGAGATGCGTACGCACAAGCGGCTCATCGACATCATCGATCCCACGCCCAAGGCCGTCGACTCGCTCATGCGACTCGACCTGCCGGCGGACGTGAACATCGAGATCAAGCTCTGAGGCTGGAGGACATCATGACCAACCAGCAGAAGAACGTGACCGCGTTGCTCGGGACCAAGCTCGGTATGACCCAGCTCTGGGACGAGGCGGGCCGCCTCGTGCCGGTGACCGTGGTCTCCGTGGGCACCAATGTGGTGACCCAGGTCCGCACGGTCGACGCCGACGGTTATGCGGCTGTTCAGCTCGCGACCGGCCAGGTCGACCCGCGCAAGGTCACCAAGCCCCTCAAGGGCCACTTCGAGAAGGCCGGCGTCACGCCGCGCCGTCACGTGGCCGAGATCCGCACCGAGAATGCCTCCGAGTTCACGCTCGGCCAGGAGATCACCGCAGACGCCTTCGAGGCCGGCGCGCTGGTCGACGTGGTTGGCACCACCAAGGGCAAGGGCACCGCCGGTGTGATGAAGCGTCATGGCTTCTCCGGCGTCGGCGCCTCGCACGGTGCGCACCGTAACCACCGCAAGCCCGGCTCGATCGGTGGCGCTTCGACGCCGTCGCGAGTCTTCAAGGGCATGCGGATGGCAGGTCGGATGGGTAACGCCCGTCAGACCACCCAGAACCTGACCGTTCACGCGGTCGACGTCGAGAAGGGTCTGCTGCTCGTCAAGGGCGCGGTTCCCGGCCCCAAGGGTGGCGTCGTCCTCGTGCGTAACGCCGCGAAGGGAGCGTGAACCCGATGACCGCTCTGACTGTCGACGTCCTGGACGCCCAGGGCAAGAAGTCCGGCACCGCCGAGCTCCCCTCTGAGGTGTTCGACGTCGCCGTGAACATCCCGCTGATCCACCAGGTGGTCGTTGCGCAGCGCGCAGCCGCCCGCCAGGGCACCGCGTCCACGAAGACTCGTGGCGAGGTCCGCGGTGGTGGCCGCAAGCCGTACAAGCAGAAGGGCACCGGTCGCGCCCGCCAGGGTTCGACGCGTGCTCCGCAGTTCGCCGGCGGTGGCGTCGTCCACGGCCCGCAGCCGCGCTCGTACGACCAGCGCACCCCGAAGAAGATGAAGGCCGCCGCCCTGCGCGGTGCCCTCTCGGACCGCGCTCGTGCCGGTCGCGTGCACGTCGTTGCCGGCTTCGGCATCGAGGGTGTCCCGTCGACCAAGACGGCGCTCGCCACGATCACCAAGCTGACGACGCGTGCCCACGTGCTCGTCGTGACACTGCGCGACGACGAGGCCACGGTCAAGTCCCTGCGCAACGTGCCCGAGGTGCACCTCCTGGTCGCTGACCAGCTGAACACCTACGACGTGCTCGTCTCCGACGACGTCATCTTCACCGAGGGCGCGCTTGCCGCGTTCCTCGCGGGGCCGGCCAAGGCCGCGAAGGCTGTCGCCACGGAGTCCGAGGCCGAGACCGCTGAGGAGACCGCAAAGTGACTGTCACCGTGAAGGACCCGCGCGACATCCTGCTCGCGCCGGTCGTCTCCGAGAAGAGCTACAACCTTCTCGACGAGGGTAAGTACACCTTCATCGTGGACCCGAGCGCGAACAAGACCGAGATCAAGATCGCTATCGAGAAGGTCTTCAGCGTCAAGGTCGCGTCGGTGAACACGATGAACCGCAAGGGCAAGACGCGTCGTACGCGTTTCGGCCTCGGCAAGCGCAAGGACACGAAGCGTGCGATCGTCACCCTCCGCGAGGGAACGATCGACATCTTCGGTGGTCCGGTCGGCTGAGCTGACGAGAGACGATTGAGGACAGGTTTCCATGGGAATCCGTAAGTACAAGCCGACAACGCCCGGCCGTCGCGGCTCCAGCGTCGCCGACTTCGTCGAGATCACTCGCACGCAGCCGGAGAAGTCGCTGATCCGCCCGCTGAGCAAGACCGGCGGTCGTAACAACACCGGTCGCATCACGACGCGTCACAAGGGCGGTGGCCACAAGCGTGCCTACCGCGTCATCGACTTCCGTCGTCACGACAAGGACGGCGTGCCCGCGAAGGTCGCTCACATCGAGTACGACCCCAACCGCACGGCGCGCATCGCGCTCCTGCACTACGCGGACGGCGAGAAGCGCTACATCATCGCGCCGAACAAGCTGTCGCAGGGCGACCGCATCGAGGCCGGTGCGGGCGCCGACATCAAGCCCGGCAACAACCTGCCGCTGCGCAACATCCCGACCGGTACGGTCATCCACGCCATCGAGCTCCGGCCCGGTGGCGGTGCGAAGATCGCCCGTTCGGCTGGTGCGTCCGTGCAGCTCGTCGCCAAGGACGGCCCCTATGCGCAGCTGCGCATGCCGTCCGGCGAGATCCGGAACGTCGACCTGCGCTGCCGCGCCACGGTCGGCGAGGTCGGCAACGCCGAGCAGTCGAACATCAGCTGGGGCAAGGCCGGCCGTATGCGGTGGAAGGGCAAGCGCCCGACCGTCCGTGGTGTCGCCATGAACCCGGTGGACCACCCCCACGGTGGTGGTGAAGGCAAGACGTCCGGTGGACGCCACCCGGTCAGCCCTTGGGGCCAGGCCGAGGGTCGTACCCGCCGTCCGAACAAGTCGAGCGACCGGATGATCGTCCGTCGCCGTCGTACCGGCAAGAAGCGCTGATAGGAGCCTGAAACATGCCTCGTAGCCTGAAGAAGGGCCCCTTCGTAGACGACCACCTCCAGAAGAAGGTGGACGTCCAGAACGAGAAGGGGACCAAGACAGTTATCAAGACCTGGTCCCGTCGGTCGGTAGTCACGCCCGACTTTCTCGGTCACACCTTTGCCGTGCACGACGGCCGCAAGCACGTCCCGGTCTTCGTGACCGAGGCGATGGTCGGCCACAAGCTCGGCGAGTTCGCTCCCACGCGGACCTTCCGCGGCCACGTGAAGGACGACAGGAAGGGTCGTCGCCGCTGAGGCGTGGGTTCTCCCCGCTGAAGCAGTGATGATCTGGACTGTCTGAGAAAAGGAAGCAGGACAGCAATGGAAGCCAAGGCGCAGGCGCGGTTCGTCCGTGTCACGCCCCAGAAGGCCCGGCGCGTCGTGGACCTCATCCGTGGCAAGCAGGCCTCTGAGGCCGTCGCGGTGCTGAAGTTCGCACCGCAGGCCGCCAGTGAGCCGATCCGCAAGGTCGTGGAGAGCGCGATCGCCAACGCTCGGGTGAAGGCCGACCGTGCGAGCGAGCGCTTCGACGAGGGCGACCTGGTCGTCTCCGCCGCGTTCGTGGACGAGGGGCCGACGCTCAAGCGTTTCCGGCCGCGGGCTCAGGGACGTGCAACGCGCATTCTCAAGCGCACCAGCCACATCACCGTGGTGCTCGCCGACAAGGAAGGGGCCCGATAGTGGGACAGAAGGTTCACCCGCACGGGTACCGCCTGGGTATTACGACTGACCACCGGTCGCGTTGGTTCGCCGACAGCACCAAGCCCGGTCAGCGGTACCGCGACTACGTCCGCGAGGACGTCCAGATCCGCAAGCTCATGGGCACCGGCCTCGAGCGTGCGGGTATCTCCAAGGTCGAGATCGAGCGCACTCGTGACCGCGTCCGCGTGGACATCCACACGGCGCGTCCGGGCATCGTGATCGGCCGTCGGGGTGCTGAGGCAGACCGCATCCGTGGCGAGCTCGAGAAGCTCACGGGCAAGCAGGTCCAGCTCAACATCCTCGAGGTCAAGAACGCGGAGATCGACGCGCAGCTCGTTGCTCAGGGCATTGCCGAGCAGCTCGCCAGCCGTGTCTCCTTCCGTCGTGCGATGCGCAAGGGCATGCAGTCCGCCCAGCGCGCCGGCGCGAAGGGTATCCGCGTGCAGGTCGCCGGCCGTCTCGGCGGCGCCGAGATGAGCCGTTCGGAGTTCTACCGCGAGGGCCGCGTGCCCCTGCACACGCTCCGGGCGTACATCGACTACGGCTTCTACGAGGCCCGCACCACCTTCGGCCGCATCGGCGTGAAGGTGTGGATCTACAAGGGCGAGGTCACCGAGAAGGAGTTCGCCGCTCAGCAGGCTACTGCCGCGCCCCGTCAGGGCCGTGGCCGGGGCGATCGCCCTGAGCGTGGCGAGCGCGGTGGCGAGCGTCGCGGTGGCGGTCGTCGCAACGAGCGTCCGGCCGAGCGCAGCGCTGACGCAGCCCCCGCGGCTGAGGCAGCTGCTGCTCCGGCCGCAGAGACCGGAACGGAGGCCTGACCATGCTGATCCCGCGCAGGGTCAAGCACCGCAAGCAGCACCACCCCTCGCGCTCCGGCGCGGCCAAGGGTGGAACCCAGATCGCGTTCGGCGACTTCGGCATCCAGGCTCTGGAGCCGGCGTACGTCACCAACCGCCAGATCGAGGCGGCGCGTATCGCAATGACTCGCCACATCAAGCGTGGCGGCAAGGTGTGGATCAACATCTACCCGGACCGTCCGCTGACGAAGAAGCCTGCCGAGACCCGCATGGGTTCCGGTAAGGGTTCGCCGGAGTGGTGGGTCGCCAACGTCAAGCCCGGCCGGATCGTCTTCGAGTTGGCCGGTGTTGACGAGTCCCTTGCTCGTGAGGCCATGCGCCGCGCGATGCACAAGCTCCCGATGAAGTGCCGTTTCGTGGTGCGCGAGGGTGGTGTCTGATGGCTATCGGTACGCAGGGGCTTGCCCCCATCGATCTGGATGGCATGGACGACGAGACTCTCGTCGCCAAGCTGAAGGAAGCCAAGGAGGAGCTGTTCAACCTCCGCTTCCAGTCGGCGACCGGCCAGCTCGAGAGCCACGGTCGTCTCAAAGCCGTGCGTCGCGACATCGCCCGGATCTACACGATCCTGCGTGAGCGCGAGCTCGGCATCCGTACGGCTCCGAGCGTGAGTGAGTGAGGCAATGAGCGACAACACGACTGCTGCTGGAGCCCCTGAGGCCCAGCGCGCGACGCGTAAGGTGCGCCGTGGCTACGTGGTGAGCGACAAGATGGACAAGACCATCGTGATCGAGGTCGAGGACCGGGTGAAGCACCCGCTCTACGCCAAGGTCATCCGTCGCACCAACAAGGTCAAGGCGCACGACGAGCAGAACAGCGCCGGCATCGGCGACCTGGTCGTCATCATGGAGACCCGCCCGCTGTCCGCTACCAAGCGGTTCCGGCTCGTGGAGATCCTCGAGAAGGCCAAGTAAGGACTTCTCTCCCGGCTGGGACGGTGCGTGACACACGTACGCGTGCCGTCCCGGCCAGCACAGCAACTATCCGTTCGACCAGGCTCGCCGGAAACAGTCCGCGCGAGAACCAGTTCGACGACAGGAGTTCACTCAAATGATCCAGCAGGAGTCGCGACTTCGGGTCGCCGACAACACGGGTGCCAAGGAGATTCTCTGCATCCGCGTTCTCGGTGGCTCCGGCCGTCGCTACGCCGGAATCGGCGACACCATCGTCGCCACCGTCAAGGACGCGATCCCGGGCGGCAACGTGAAGAAGGGCGACGTCATCAAGGCCGTCGTCGTCCGGACCGCCAAGGAGCGCCGCCGTCCCGACGGTTCCTACATCAAGTTCGACGAGAACGCCGCCGTCATCCTGAAGGCCGACGGCGAGCCTCGCGGCACCCGCATCTTCGGCCCGGTGGGTCGTGAGCTGCGTGACAAGAAGTTCATGAAGATCATCTCGCTGGCTCCGGAGGTGCTCTGACCATGGCGAAGATCAAGAAGGGCGACCAGGTCATCGTGATCTCGGGTCGCGACAAGGGCAAGACCGGCCGGGTGCTCGAGGTCCTCAAGGACTCCGACCGTCTCGTGGTCGAGGGTGTTCAGCGGGTCACGAAGCACACCAAGGTGGGCCAGTCGCAGCGCGGCACCCGCACCGGTGGCATCGAGACCGTCGAGGCGCCGATCCACGTGAGCAACGTGATGATCGTCGACCCGGAGACGAAGAAGGGCACCCGAGTCGGGTACCGCGTCGAGAAGGTGGAGCGCGACGGTCGTGAGAAGACCGTCCGGATCCGCGTCGCGAAGCGCTCCGGGAAGGACATCTGATGACCGAGACGACCATCGAGGCCCCGGCCCAGCCGCGCCTCAAGCAGAAGTACCGCGAGGAGATCCTCCCGGCGCTGATCGAGGAGTTCGGCCACAAGAACCTGCACCAGGCCGGCGGTCTCACGAAGATCGTCGTGAACATGGGTGTGGGCGACGCGGCCAAGGACTCCAAGCTCATCGAGGGCGCCATCCGCGACCTCTCGGCGATCACCGGTCAGAAGCCGCAGGTCACCAAGGCTCGCAAGTCCATCGCGCAGTTCAAGCTGCGCGAGGGCATGCCGATCGGCGCGCACGTGACGCTTCGCGGCGACCGGATGTGGGAGTTCCTCGACCGCCTGCTGGCGGTCGCGCTGCCCCGTATCCGCGACTTCCGCGGCCTGTCGCCCAAGCAGTTCGACGGGCACGGCAACTACACGTTCGGTCTCACGGAGCAGTCGATGTTCCACGAGATCGACCAGGACAAGATCGACCGGGTCCGCGGTATGGACATCACGGTCGTGACGACGGCGACGACCGACGACGAGGGCCGCTCTCTGCTGCGCCGTCTCGGCTTCCCCTTCAAGGAGAACTGACATGGCGAAGAAGGCCCTGATCAACAAGGCGGCCGCCAAGCCGAAGTTCGCGGTTCGCGCCTACACCCGGTGCCAGAAGTGCGGTCGCCCGCACTCCGTTTACCGCAAGTTCGGCCTGTGCCGCATCTGCGTCCGGGAGATGGCCCACCGCGGCGAGCTCCCCGGCGTCACCAAGAGCAGCTGGTAACACAACTACGCCGTAGGTCCGTCCGGCCCCCGTTGGCCGCTCGGATACCCCGGCGAGGAAGGGCAAGAGCCCGATGACTATGACCGACCCGATCGCAGACATGCTGACCCGTCTGCGTAACGCGAACTCGGCGCACCACGACACGGTTTCCATGCCGTCGTCGAAGCTGAAGACGCACATCGCCGAGATCCTGCAGGCCGAGGGCTACATCGTCGGCTGGAACGTGGAGGACGCCCAGGTGGGCAAGACCCTCACGCTCGAGCTGAAGTACGGCCAGAACCGGGAGCGCGCCCTGGCGGGCGTGCGCCGCGTCTCGAAGCCCGGCCTGCGCGTGTACCGCAAGTCCACCGATCTGCCCAAGGTGCTCGGCGGCCTGGGCGTGGCGATCCTGTCCACGTCCTCCGGCCTCCTCACCGACCGGCAGGCACAGGCCAAGGGCGTCGGCGGCGAAGTCCTCGCCTACGTCTGGTAATCCGGAAAGGAGAAAACGCCAATGTCTCGAATCGGCAAGCTTCCCGTTCCGGTCCCAGCCGGCGTGGACATCACTGTCAGCGGCGCGCTCGTGACCGTGAAGGGCCCCAAGGGTTCTCTCGAGCACAACGTGCCCGCCCCTATCAATGTCGCTCAGGAGGACACCCAGCTCGTGGTGTCCCGCCCGGACGACGAGCGGAACTCCCGTGCGCTGCACGGCCTGACCCGCACCCTGATCGCCAACATGATCATCGGTGTGACGCAGGGCTACGAGAAGAAGCTCGAGATCGTCGGTACTGGTTACCGCGTCGTGGCGAAGGGTTCGAGCCTCGAGTTCGCGCTCGGCTTCAGCCACCCTGTTGTCATCGAACCCCCTGCGGGTGTCACGTTCGCCGTCGAGAGCCCCACCAAGTTCTCGGTCTCGGGCATCGACAAGCAGCAGGTCGGCGAGGTCGCAGCGAACATTCGCAAGATCCGCAAGCCCGAGCCCTACAAGGGCAAGGGCGTGCGCTACGCCGGCGAGAACGTCCGCCGCAAGGTCGGAAAGGCTGGTAAGTGACGATGGCTATCAAGATCCTGGGCAAGGGCAAGTCCGTCGCTCGCCAGCGCCGTCACCTGCGCCTGCGCAAGAAGATCACTGGCACCGCCGTTCGTCCGCGTCTTGTCGTCACCCGCTCCTCGCGCCACATGGTGGCGCAGGTGGTGGACGACACCGTGGGCAAGACCGTCGCGTCGGCGTCGACCCTCGAGGCCGACCTGCGCGCGTTCGACGGCGACAAGACTGCCAAGGCCCGCAAGGTCGGCGAGCTCGTCGCCGAGCGTGCCAAGGCTGTCGGCGTCGACACCGTCGTGTTCGACCGCGGCGGCAACAAGTACCACGGTCGCGTCGCTGCAGTGGCTGACGGCGCCCGCGAGGGCGGTCTGGCCCTGTGATGACCAACGCACGGAAGAAGAGGACTCTCTGATGGCTGCAGGGCAGCGCAGCGGCGCCCCCCAGGGTGCCGCCACCGAGAACAAGGACCGTAACGACCGCCGTGGTGGCGGGCGTCGGGACGACCGTCGCGGGGGGCGCGAGGAGAAGAGCGCCTTCGTCGAGAAGGTCGTCTCCATCAACCGCGTCGCCAAGGTCGTCAAGGGCGGCCGTCGCTTCAGCTTCACCGCGCTCGTCGTGGTGGGCGATGGCGATGGCACCGTCGGCGTCGGCTACGGCAAGGCCAAGGAAGTGCCCGCGGCGATCGCCAAGGGTGTCGAGGAGGCGAAGAAGAACTTCTTCCGCGTCCCTCGCATCCAGGGCACCATCCCGCACCCCATCCAGGGTGAGGCTGCCGCCGGTGTCGTGTTCCTGCGTCCGGCGTCGCCGGGTACCGGTGTGATCGCCGGTGGCCCGGTCCGCGCCGTGCTGGAGTGCGCGGGCATCCACGACGTGCTGAGCAAGTCGCTCGGTTCGTCGAACGCGATCAACATCGTGCACGCCACGGTCGCGGCCCTGAAGGGCCTCGAGGAGCCGGCTGCTGTTGCCGCTCGTCGTGGGCTCGCGCTCGAGGACGTGGCCCCGGCCGCGCTCCTTCGCGCGCAGGCCGCCGGTCGTGCCGAGTCGACTGCGAAGGCGGGTGCGTGATGGCTCGACTCAAGGTGACTCAGACCAAGTCCGCCATCGGCGGCAAGCAGAACCAGCGTGACACGCTGCGAACCCTCGGCCTCAAGCGGATCGGCGACACCGCCGTGAAGGAGGACCGTGCGGAGATTCGTGGCATGGTCAAGACGGTGGCGCACCTCGTCGCCGTCGAGGAGGTCGAGTGATCATGGCGGAGAACAAGCCGCTGAAGATGCACCACCTCCGTCCGGCCCCCGGCGCCAAGACCGCGAAGACCCGTGTGGGTCGCGGTGAGGCGTCGAAGGGTAAGACGGCAGGTCGTGGTACCAAGGGCACGAAGGCCCGTTACCAGGTCCCCGCTGGCTTCGAGGGTGGGCAGATGCCTCTGCACATGCGCCTCCCGAAGCTGCGTGGGTTCAAGAACCCGTTCCGCGTGGAGTTCCAGGTCGTGAACCTGGACAAGCTCTCCTCGCTGTTCCCCGAGGGTGGCACCGTCACCGTCGAGGACCTTGTCGCCAAGGGGGCGGTCCGCAAGGGTCAGCCCGTGAAGGTGCTCGGCAACGGCGAGATCGACGTCAAGCTCGAGATCGCGGTCGACCGCGTCTCGGCGTCCGCCAAGGAGAAGATCCTGGCGGCCGGCGGTACGGTCTCGGAGGCCTGAGACAGCTGACAGGGCCGGCGGCGCGCATGCGCGGCCGGCCCTGTGTGCTCTCTTGAGAATTTCCCGGGGCTCTTGTGGTCCGAGAGACTCCGTGAGCAACGTAGAATCCGACACGGTCTGGCTGCACCGCTGTGGTCTGGCCCACGTTCGACACACCTCGCCGGCGTCCCGCCGGCGACACGAGATCCCGCAACGGCGGGCCAGGAGGATAGGGTGCTCAGCGCATTCGGCCGGGCTTTCCGGACGCCAGACCTGCGGCGCAAGCTGCTGTTCACGATCGCGATCATGGCGATCTTCCGGCTCGGGTCGTTCATCCCGACTCCCGGCGTGGACTACACGAACGTGCAGCAATGTATCGAGCAGCAGAACAACGACAGCCTGCTCGGTCTGATCAACGTCTTCAGTGGCGGCGCTCTGCTGCAGCTGTCGATCTTCGCGCTCGGGATCATGCCGTACATCACGGCGAGCATCATCGTGCAGCTGCTTCGCGTGGTGATCCCACGCTTCGAGGCGCTGCAGAAGGAAGGCCAGTCGGGTCAGACCAAGCTGACCCAGTACACGCGCTACCTCACGATCGCCCTCGCGATCCTGCAGTCCACGACCGTCATCACGACGGCACGCCAGGGCCTGCTCTTCCAGTGCGACCTCGACGTCATCGTGGACGACAGCATCCTGACCTCGATCTTCATGGTCATCACCATGACCGCCGGTACGGGCCTCATCATGTGGCTCGGCGAGCTGATCACCGAGCGCGGCGTCGGCAACGGCATGTCGCTCCTGATCTTCACGTCGATCGCCGCGGGCTTCCCGACGTCGCTGTGGTCGATCGCCGGTGGCGCCAACGGCGTCCTGAACTTCACGATCATGATCCTGGTCATCATCCTGGTGATCGGTCTCGTGGTGTTCGTCGAGCAGTCGCAGCGCCGCATCCCGGTGCAGTACGCGAAGCGCATGGTGGGCCGCCGCATGTACGGCGGCACCAGCACGTACATCCCGATCAAGATCAACATGGCCGGCGTGATCCCCGTGATCTTCGCGGCGTCGATCCTCGCCATCCCCGGACTGCTCGCGCAGTTCGGGGACCAGAGCGCCGACTGGGTCGTCTGGATCTCGAACCACCTGGTCAAGCAGTCGTCGCCGCTGTACATCGCGGTCTACACGCTGATGATCATCTTCTTCTGCTTCTTCTACACGTCGATCACGTTCAACCCGGACGAGGTCGCGGACAACATGAAGAAGTACGGCGGCTTCATCCCCGGCATCCGTGCCGGCCGCCCCACGGCGGAGTACCTCGACTTCGTGATCACCCGGATCACCTCCGCCGGTTCCCTGTACCTCGCGCTGATCGCGCTGATCCCGACGCTGGTGCTCGTCTTCCTGGGCGTCAGCACCAACCTGCCCTTCGGCGGTAGCTCGATCCTCATCGTGGTCGGCGTCGGGCTGGAGACGGTCAAGCAGATCGACTCGCAGCTGCAGCAGCGCCACTACGAAGGATTCCTCCGTTGAGCCAGACTCCCACCACCACCTCTCGCCGCGAGCTGCACGCTCGTCCGGACCAGGAGGGCCAGATCACGCGTCTGGTCATCATGGGCCCGCAGGGAGCGGGCAAGGGCACGCAGGCGGCCCGTCTCGCCGAGGTCTTCGGGATCGTCCCGATCTCGACGGGCGACATCTTCCGCGCGAACATCGCGGGCGAGACCGAGCTGGGCAAGCTTGCGCAGGAGTACACGAACAAGGGTGACCTGGTCCCGGACGAGGTCACCAACGCGATGGTCCGCGACCGGCTCGCGGAGCCCGACGTCAAGGAGGGCTTCATCCTCGACGGCTACCCGCGCAACTCGGCCCAGGTGACTGAGCTCGACCAGATCCTCGCCGGCCTCGGCTGGGAGCTGGACGGCGTCATCGAGCTGACGGCGGACCGCTCGGAGCTGCTGAAGCGCATTGCGAAGCGCGCCGAGGAAGAGGGCCGCGACGACGACACCGAGGAGGCCATCACGCGCCGCCTCGACATCTACGCGGAGCAGACCGCCCCGCTGACGGCGGCCTACGGCGAGCGCAACCTGCTGGTGCAGGTCGACGGGCTCGGCGAGATCGCCGAGGTCACGGACCGCATCGTCGCCTCTCTCGCGACCCAGCTGGGCTGAGGCGTGGTCTTCGGGCGGGAGCGCGTCGAGTACAAGACGCCGGACCAGGTGCGCCTCATGCGGCGCGCCGGTCTGGTGGTCGCGGACACGCTCGCCGCGGTCCGCACGGCGGCCCGGCCGGGCCTGACCACCGCGGACCTCGACGCGGTCGCCGCCACGGCGATCGCCGATGCCGGGGCGACCCCGTCGTTCCTCGGCTACCAGGGCTTCACGGCGGTCATCTGCACGTCGGTCAACGACGAGGTCATCCACGGCATCCCGGGCAGCCGGGTGCTCGCGGCGGGTGACCTCGTCTCGATCGACTGCGGGGCGATCGTCGAGGGCTGGCACGGCGACTCGGCCATCTCGTTCGTCCTGGGCCCCGACGGGGCACTGGACCACAAGCTGCCCGACGGCGACCTGGTCGCCGCGGGTGCGGACCTCGCCGACATCGCGCTCGTCCGGGCGACCGAGGCGGCCATGTGGGCGGGCATCGCCTCCCTGGCCTCCGCCAAGCGGCTGAACGCCGTGGGCGAGGCCGTGGAGGCCGCCGTCGAGATGGCGGGGGAGTTCAACGACGTCGAGTACGGCATCGTCGAGGAGTACGTCGGGCACGGCATCGGCAGCGCCATGCACCAGCCGCCGGACGTGCACAACTACAAGACCTCGGGGTCGGGCCCACGGCTCCGGTCCGGGATGTGCCTGGCCATCGAGCCGATGATCACGCGCGGCGGTGCCGAGACCAGGGTCCTGGCGGACGACTGGACGGTCGTCACCGACGACGGCTCCCGCGCGGCGCACTGGGAGCACTCCACGGCGATCATGGAGGACGGGATCATCGTCCTGACGGCGGTCGACGGGGGAGCGGAGCGCCTCGGCGTCTTCGGCGTGGAGCCGGTCTCGCTCGGCTGAGCCGGATCTTCCTGCGCCTGGGGGCAACGACTTTCACCCGGGGTCTATTTAACTCGTGGTCAGTTGGCTACTATCACCCCGTGACCGACGAAGCGCACATCCCGCCCAGCACCACCGGAGCCCCGTCCGGTGCGGACGCCGGGCCGCACGGGGACACCACCTACGCGACGCCCGCGCACGCCGTGCCGGGGTCGGCGCGCGGTCCCTGGTACACGCGGATCCTGCCCGCCCTGGGCCGCGGCCTCAAGCGGCTCGGGCTCTGGCTCGCCGTCTGGTGCCGGCGCCTCGCCCCGAGCCCCTTCGTGTGGGTCGGCATCGTGCTCGGCTTCGGCACGTCGCTGCTCGTGTGGGAGTCGGTGCTGCTGCTCGGGATAGTGGTCTGGCTGCTCGGGGTGTGGCTCTGGGTGGCCCGCGGCAGCACGGTGCTCGTGGCGCTCGGCCTGGGCATCGTGCTCGGCTGGCTCCCCATGCTGTTCTTCTTCGTCAACAGCCTGCCGCACACCATGATCGGCCTCCCCGGGGTCGAGTACGACCTCTGAACCGGCCCCTTGCCAGCCTCTGACCAGCTCCGCGTGGTGAGGCTCACGGCCCGTGGCGCGCGCCGTCGTCCGCCTGCGCTTTGAATGCTTTACGAAGTGACGTAGGCTAGACCGCTGGGTGTAGTCCGTTCAACGCCTCCAGTTCTTGAGAGGGTGCCATCGGCGCCTGCCGGTCCCCGCGCGAGCGGGGCGCAGGCCGAGGCACACGAGGTAGGCGTACACGGACGCACACGACATCCACACCCGACTGTCGGCTTCGCGGGGCTCCCTGCGATGACGTGGGCGTGGAAGCAGTCACGACGAGAGTTAGCGGAGGATATGGCAAAGAAGGACGGTGTCATCGAGATCGAGGGCAGCGTGATCGAGGCTCTGCCGAACGCGATGTTCCGCGTGGAGCTGTCGAACGGTCACAAGGTTCTCGCGCACATCTCGGGCAAGATGCGTCAGCACTACATCCGGATCCTCCCCGAGGACCGCGTGGTGGTGGAGCTCAGCCCGTACGACCTGTCCCGCGGCCGGATCGTCTACCGCTACAAGTAGTCAGTCCCCGATCCGGGGCTATGTCACTCGAGGCCTGGCCGGAGGTGACGTCGCCGCATGATCGACCACCCACGACACTGCTGCGTGCGCCACGGGAGACCGGACGCGCGTCGCGGAGGAAAAATCCGATGAAGGTCAAGCCGAGCGTCAAGAAGATCTGCGACAAGTGCAAGGTGATTCGCCGGCACGGTCGCGTCATGGTGATCTGCGACAACCTGCGCCACAAGCAGCGCCAGGGCTGATCACCTCCCGGGCATCTGCCCGGGTCGGTGGCTGAGGCCACCACCAGCGCACCACCTCGAACCTCACCCAGCGGGCAACCGCGCGGGAGAGGGGAACCCTCGGTCCGGAGGCCGGGGCCCGCATGAATCGCGGGATGGCGGTGCGGCAGACCTCCGACGAGCAGTACAGGAGCCGGAAGGCACATGGCACGTCTTATCGGCGTCGACCTCCCCCGCGACAAGCGGCTTGAGGTTGCGCTCACTTACATCTTCGGTGTGGGTCGTACCCGCGCGAAGCAGACCCTGGCCGCAACGGGCATCAGCCCGGACGTCCGCGTGAAGGACCTCGGCGACGCCGAGCTCGTTGCGCTCCGCGACCACCTCGAGGGCAACTTCAAGCTCGAGGGTGACCTCCGCCGTGAGGTCGCGGCCGACATCCGCCGCAAGGTCGAGATCGGCACCTACCAGGGCATCCGCCACCGTCGCGGCCTGCCGGTGCGTGGTCAGCGCACAAAGACCAACGCGCGTACCCGCAAGGGTCCCAAGCGCACCGTCGCGGGCAAGAAGAAGGCCCGCTGATAGCAGTCCGTGGAGCGGTCGGCTCACCGAGCTGAGACCGCCCCGGTCCGATCAGACCAGGAGATTTCAAAACACATGCCTCCCAAGACTCGCGCCGCCGCCGGCCGCAAGCCGCGCCGTAAGGACAAGAAGAACGTCCCGCTCGGCCAGGCGCACATCAAGTCCACGTTCAACAACACGATCATCTCGATCACCGACCCGTCCGGCGCCGTGGTGTCGTGGGCCTCTGCCGGCCACGTCGGCTTCAAGGGCTCGCGTAAGTCCACCCCGTACGCCGCGCAGATGGCCGCCGAGTCGGCCGCTCGCCGCGCGCAGGAGCACGGCGTCAAGAAGGTCGACGTCTTCGTGAAGGGCCCGGGTTCCGGTCGCGAGACCGCCATCCGCTCGCTCCAGGCGACCGGCCTCGAGGTCGGCTCGATCCAGGACGTGACGCCTCAGGCGCACAACGGCTGCCGCCCCCCGAAGCGTCGCCGCGTTTGATATCCGCCGCGCCGCGGTGCGACTGCACGGCCTTCGGGCCGCGGGGTCGCACCGCGACCGCGACGTTCGCTCACCGTTCGCGGTGAGCACCTTCGCCCGGACGGTGACAGAGATCCGCCCGGGCCGCGAGAGATCGCATGCCGTGATGCGTCATATAGCGGACGCACACTGAAAGGACACCCACAGTGCTCATCGCACAGCGCCCCACGCTGACCGAAGAGGTCATCTCGGAGAGCCGTTCCCGCTTCTCCATCGAGCCGCTCGAGCCTGGCTTCGGCTACACGCTCGGCAACTCGATGCGTCGCACCCTGCTGTCGTCCATCCCGGGCGCGGCCGTCACGTCCATCCGCATCGACGGTGTGCTGCACGAGTTCAGCACCGTGTCGGGCGTGAAGGAAGACGTCACCGAGATCATCCTCAACATCAAGAACCTCGTCGTCTCCTCGGAGAACGACGAGCCCGTCGTGATGTACCTGCGCAAGCAGGGCGCCGGCACCGTGACCGCCGCGGACATCGTTCCGCCGGCGGGCGTCGAGGTACACAACCCCGACCTGCACATCGCCACCCTCAACGACAAGGGCAAGCTCGAGATCGAGCTGACCGTCGAGCGGGGCCGTGGGTACGTGTCCGCCGCGCAGAACAAGCAGTTCGACGCGGAGATCGGACGCATCCCGGTTGACTCGATCTACTCGCCGGTCCTCAAGGTCACGTACAAGGTCGAGGCCACCCGAGTCGAGCAGCGCACCGACTTCGACAAGCTCATCGTCGACGTCGAGACCAAGCAGGCGATCACGCCTCGCGACGCGCTCGCATCGGCTGGCAAGACCCTGGTCGAGCTGTTCGGCCTGGCACGTGAGCTGAACGTCGAGGCCGAGGGCATCGAGATCGGCCCGTCGCCGACGGACACCGCGCTGGCCGCGGACCTGGCGCTGCCGATCGAGGAGCTCAACCTCACCATCCGTTCGTACAACTGCCTCAAGCGCGAGGGCATCCACCAGGTGGGCGAGCTCGTGGCTCGCAGCGAGGCGGACCTGCTCGACATCCGCAACTTCGGTGCCAAGTCGATCACCGAGGTCAAGGAGAAGCTGGCCGAGCTCGGCCTCAGCCTCAAGGACTCGCCGCTGGACTTCGATCCGGCCGGCGCTTCGTACTTCGAGGGTGGCGACTCCGCGGCCTACAGCGGCGACGAGCAGTCGTACTGACGTCCCGCGTCCGGCCTAGGCCGGACGCGCGGAACCACTTCCAAGGAGACAAGTAATGCCTACCCCCACCAAGGGTCCGCGGCTCGGCGGTAGCCCGGCTCACGAGCGACTGATCCTCGCGAACCTGTCGACCTCCCTCTTCGAGCACGGCCGCATCACGACCACGGAGACCAAGGCCAAGCGCCTGCGTCCCCTGGCTGAGCGTCTGATCACGTTCGCGAAGAAGGGCGACCTGTCCGCCCGTCGCCGCGTCCTCACCGTCGTGCGTGACAAGGGCGTGGTGCACACGCTCTTCACCGAGATCGCTCCGGCCATGGCCGAGCGCAACGGTGGCTACACGCGCATCACCAAGATCGGCACCCGCAAGGGCGACAACGCGCCGATGGCGGTCATCGAGCTCATCACCGAGCCCGTGAGCCCCAAGCAGGCAGTCGTCAAGGAGGCCACCAAGGCCGCCGAGAAGGCCGCCCCCGCGGCCGAGGCGCCCGTCGAGGACGTCGTCGTCGAGGACGCCCCGGTCGAGGACGTCACCGACGCCCCGGTCGAGGACGCCACAGAGGAGACCCCGGAGGACAAGAAGGAGGCCTGAGCCTCTTTCTTCCCCCGCACGACGCCGGGCCGCACCTTCCGTACGGAGGGTGCGGCCCGGCGTCGTCGTCCCCACAACCCCGTGCCTGGTTGTGGGTCAGACGGCGGGCGGGAGGTCCCAGGCTCTCGCGCCGCCGACCAGAGCGGCCGAGTTCGGGACTATGACGACGTCGTCGCCCAGGCGGGCGAGGGCCGAGGGTGTGATGCACCGCGAGTTGCCGCCGCCGATGTAGAGGCGGTCCCAGAGGAAGACGGGCCGCAGCCCGTCGACCACGGTGACCACCCGGCGGGACCACAGCCCGTCGCCGAGCCGACGCCGTTCGGGCTCGCCGATGTACTGGTCGTACGTGAGGCTGCGGCGCACCGGGGCGCGCGACCACTCCAGGTGCGGAGCTATGCGCCCGCCGTGGAACATCGCCGTCCCCAGGCCGGTCCCGAGCGTGATCACCAGCTCGAGGCCCGACGCCGCGACCACTCCGGCGCCGTGCACCTCGGCGTCGTTCAGGACGAGCGCCGGCAGGCCGAGGGCCCGGCTGACCGCCGCGCGCATGTCGAAGTTGCGCCACGCGTCCGCCAGCGCGGGAACCACGCGCGAACGCGGGCCGGACCGGGTGATGTAGTGCGGCGTGTGTACCACGACGCCGCTGCGGATCATGCCGGGAAGCCCGACGGTCACCCGTGCGGCCGCGGGCAGGTCGGTGGCGATCTTCGCGATCGTGTCGACGAGCAGCTCGGGCGGCAGCGGGTAGGGGGTCGGCACGCGGACCGGCGACGCGTGGGCGGTGCCGGAGCGGTCGAGGACGGCCGCCTTGATCCCGCCGCCACCACAGTCCACAGCGAGCGTGAGGGTGTCTGCCATGACGTCACTGTACGAACCCTGGCGAGAGAATCGGAGAAGATGGCTGCCGTGAACGAATTCATCAGGGTCCGTCTCGACCTCGCGTACGACGGAACGGACTTCGCCGGCTGGGCGCGCCAGCCCGGGCTGCGCACCGTGGAGGGCACCCTCGAGGACGGCCTCGCGCGGCTTCTGCGCAGCGAGCTGAGGGGCAGTCCGACGCCCCGCTTCACAGTCGCCGGGCGCACCGACTCGGGCGTCCACGCGCGGGGACAGGTGGCGCACGTCGACATCGAGGCAGGCGCCTGGGCCAGGCTCCCGGGTCGTTCCGCGGGTTCCGGCCGCGCCCCGGAGGAGGCCCTGGTGGCCCGCCTGGCCAGCGTGCTCCCCACCGACGTCGTCGTGCGCAGTGCCGTGCAGGCACCGCCCGGCTTCGACGCGCGCTTCTCCGCCCTGCGCCGTCGCTACACCTACCGGATCGCCGACGCGTCGGCCCTCCGCGACCCCCTGCGCCGCAGGCACGTCCTGTGGACCCGCAAGCCGCTCGACGTCGCCGCGATGGACGACGCCGTCCGCCCGCTCACGGGCGTGCGCGACTTCGCCTCGTACTGCAAGCCCCGGCCCGGGGCGACGACCATCCGCGAGCTGCAGCGCATCGCCTGGGTGAGGCCCGCCGCCGGGCCCGACGCGGGGCTCGCGGTCGGGCACGTCGTCGCCGACGCGTTCTGCCACAACATGGTGCGTGCGCTCGTCGGCGCGTCGATAGCGGTCGGGGAGGGGCGCCGGCCCCCGAGCTGGCCCGCGGAGCTCCTGGCGAGCAAGCGCCGGGACGCCGGCGTCTTCGTCGTGCCGCCGGAGGGGCTGTGCCTGGAGGAGATCACGTTCCCGCCGGACGCCGAGCTCGCGGCCCGCGCCGACGCCGTCCGGGCCAAGCGCATGGACGAGGACCTCTGGGACGACACGGCGGCGCCGAGGTAGTCAGGGCTCGTCCACCCAGTGGACTGCGGCCTCCTCGGCGCTCGCCCCCGCGCCGTCGATGCCCGCGTCCATGCCGTACAGGTCGTTCTCGCGGTTGCCGTCCTCGCGGGCGTAGCTGCCGGGGTCCGCGTCGGGGTCGGAGACGAGCCGTCCCGCGCGCGACGTGTCGGCGCGGTCGAGCGGGTCGGTCTCCCAGAGGTCCGGCTCCTCCTCCTTGAGGCGCTGGTCCATCGGCTCGCCGTGCCGCTCCTCCCACGAGGTCTCGCCCCAGTGGTTCTTGCGGGGGCGGTCGGGCGGGGAGTAGCCCTCGTCGAGGAAGTCCTTCGTGCCCCGGCTGTAGAGGGAGTCCTCGGACGAGAGCTGGTCGGAATCGCCCTCGGCGATGCCGTCCGGTCCGGGCATGGTGGCTGGGGTCTCCTCGGTCATGTTCCTACCGTGGCACCAGTTCGGCGCGGACGCCAGAGGCCGGACGTGTCGAACCTCATGCCCACGAACTCGCGCCGATGACCCGCTTCGCTTTGACCCCCGGGGAAGGCGCCAGGTACTCTAATGAGTCGTTGTGCTTTGTCACGACGTCCTGCGTCAACACCGAGCCCACTCGCGTGCCGACGAACGGCCCGGACGTCACTCTGACCCCCGCGCACAACGACCTGACTCTTCGGGCGCTGCTTCTCGCCCGACGACACCGAAAACGAAAAGGTTACGAACCGTGCGTACGTACACCCCCAAGCCCGGCGACGTCCAGCGCGACTGGTACGTCATCGACGCGACCGACGTCGTCCTGGGCCGCCTGGCAAGCCAGGTCGCCACACTGCTGCGCGGGAAGCACAAGCCGACTTTCGCCCCGCACGTCGACGGTGGTGACTTCGTCATCATCATCAACGCGGACAAGGTCGCGCTGAGCGGCAACAAGCGTGAGACCAAGATGGCCTACCGCCACTCGGGTTACCCGGGCGGCCTCACTGCCACCCCGTACGGCGAGTTCCTGGACACCAAGCCGGAGCGCGCCATCGAGAAGGCCGTGCGCGGCATGATCCCCAAGACCTCGCTCGGTCGGACGCAGATGACCCACCTGAAGGTCTACGCAGGCTCTGAGCACCCGCACACGGCGCAGCAGGCCAAGCCGTTCGAGATCACCCAGGTTTCGCAGCAGGCCTGAGGCCGCTGCCGGATCGCAACGCGAAGGACGCGAGGACATCACAGTGGCCGAGACCACCGTCGACATCGAGCAGGGCGCAGAGACGCCCAGCAACTACACCACCGAGACTGCTGCGCCGGCAACGCGCGGTTCGTCCATCACCGCCCCGGCTCAGGCCCTCGGGCGCCGCAAGGAGGCCGTGGCGCGCGTGCGCCTCGTCCCCGGCACCGGCACCTGGAAGATCAACGGCCGCACCCTCGAGGAGTACTTCCCGAACAAGGTGCACCAGCAGCTGGTGAACTCGCCGCTGCAGCTGGTCGAGGTCGAGGGCCGCTTCGACGTCATCGCCCGCATCACGGGTGGCGGCACGTCGGGCCAGGCCGGCGCCCTGCGGCTGGGCATCGCCCGTGCGCTGAACGAGATCGACGAGGACGCCAACCGCGCCGAGCTCAAGAAGGCCGGCTTCCTCCGCCGCGACGACCGCAAGGTCGAGCGCAAGAAGGCCGGTCTGAAGAAGGCCCGCAAGGCTCCGCAGTACAGCAAGCGCTGATCCAGCGCTTGGCTGGTGGCCCCGCCGAACAGTCTCGACACTGTTCGGCGGGGCCATCTGTATTTGTGCGCGGCAGACAGCGCAGTAGCCGAGTTGCCGGACGCCGCTACGGTGGAGCTCCGGACGATCGAGGAGAAGCGGTATGGGCAGGCTGTTCGGCACCGACGGGGTTCGGGGTCTCGCCAACAAGGACATCACGGCAGAGCTGGCGCTGGAGCTGGGCGCTGCAGCCGCGCGGGTACTGACGGCGCAGGGTGAGCTGTTGGGCCCGCGGCCGCGGGCCGTCGTCGGGCGGGACACGCGCGCCTCGGGCGAGTTCCTCGCGGGCGCCGTCGCCGCGGGACTCGCGTCGGCGGGCGTCGACGTGGTGATGCTCAACGTGCTGCCCACGCCCGCGCTGGCGTACCTGGTGACGGAGCTGGAGGCCGACCTCGGCGTCATGGTCTCCGCCTCGCACAACCCGATGCCGGACAACGGCATCAAGTTCTTCGCCCGCGGCGGGCTCAAGCTCGACGACGCCGTCGAGGACGCCATCCAGGCCACGCTCGGCGACGACTGGGAGCGCCCCACGGGCGCCGGCGTCGGGCGCATCCGCACGGACGGCCAGGCCGCCGCCGAGCGCTACGTGCGGCACCTGACCGACAGCGTCGGCACCACCCCCGACCACCGGCCCCTCGAGGGCCTGCGGATCGCCCTGGACTGCGCCAACGGCGCAGCGAGCGAGGTGGGCCCTGAGGCGCTGCGTGCCGCCGGCGCGGACGTCGTGGTGATGAACGCCAGCCCGGACGGCCGGAACATCAACGAGAAGTGCGGCTCCAACCATCCGGAGCAGCTCCAGGCCGTCGTCGTGGCCTCCGAGGCGGACTTCGGCGTGGCGTTCGACGGCGACGCCGACCGCTGCCTGGCCGTCGACCACACGGGCGCCATCGTGGACGGCGACCAGATCCTCGGGATCCTCGCCACCGCGCTCAAGGAGGAGGGCCGCCTGCCGGGCGACACCCTCGTGGTGACGGTGATGAGCAACCTCGGCCTGATCCTCGCCATGCGGGAGCGCGGGATCACTACGGTGCAGACCGCCGTCGGCGACCGATACGTGCTGGGGGAGATGCGCGCCCACGGCTTCGGCCTGGGCGGCGAGCAGTCCGGCCACATCATCCTGGCCGACCACGCCACTACCGGTGACGGCGTCCTGTCGGCGCTGCACCTCGCCGCGCGGGTCAAGGCGTCGGGCAAGCGACTGGGTGATCTTGCGGGTGAGATCAAGCGGCTGCCGCAGACCCTCGTCAACGTGCCGGGCGTGGACAAGTCCCGCGCCGGTACCGACGAAGGCGTCCAGACGGCCGTGGCCGACGCGACAGCACGCCTGGGGGACACCGGCCGGGTGCTGCTGCGCCAGTCCGGCACGGAGCCGCTGGTACGGGTCATGGTCGAGGCACCGGCGCAGGACGAGGCGGACAAGGTGGCCGAGGACCTGGCCGCCGTCGTGCGGGAGCGGCTGGCGCTGTAGCGGGCGCGGGGCCGCGCCGGCGGCGTCGAGGCGGCGGGCGTGAACGCCCCGTGAATCCTTGGGAAGCGGGGTTCTACCAGGGGTACCCCTGATGCGTTTCAGGGGCACCCCTTGCGTAGGCTGGCTGCAGGCACTATGAGGTGCCGTCCCCAGCCACCCGGGCGCCGTCCTGAACCTGTCGACGGGCAGTTCCCGGCCGAGACTTTCGAGGTCCCGTGCTCGATCTGATTTCCACAGTACTGAGCGCCACCGAGGCGTGGATCCTCGCGATGGCTGCCTCGCCGTGGATCTACCCGGCGATGTTCGCGTTCGCGACCATCGACGGTTTCTTCCCGCCGCTGCCGAGCGAGTCCGTGGTGATCACTCTCGCCGTCTCCGCGTACAGCACGGGCACGCCGTGGATGTGGCTCGTGCTGGTGGCGGCGGCAGCGGGTGCCTGGGTGGGCGACCAGATCGCGTACCAGATCGGGAAGATGATCGGCACCGACCGCGTGCCGTTCCTGCAGTCGCAGCGTGGACGCCGGGCGGTGGACTGGGCGGAGCGTGCGCTGGCCCGCCGTGGAGCCTCGTTCATCCTGGCGGCGCGCTACATCCCGATCGGCCGCGTGGCCGTCAACATGACGGCGGGCGCCGTCGGCTATCCCCGGCGCCGGTTCATGTTCATCGCCGCGATCGCGGCGACGATGTGGGCGCTCTACTCGGCGGGGATCGGCCTCGTCGCCGCGCAGTGGCTCGGCCACTCGCCCCTGCTGGCGATAGTGATCGGAGTCGTGCTGGGTGTCGCCATGGGCTTCATCGTCGACAAGGTGGTCGGCTGGTTCTCGCACCGGCAGCTCGACGACGAGCCGGAGTCCTCGGCCGACGAGCCCGACCAGAAGGTCACGGTCCCGCCGTCGGACCGCTGAGTGCTGTGAGCGTGACCGTTGCGCCTACGCGTCCGTCATCGGCGCAACGATCACGCTCACAACCAAGTCCGGGCTTGCCAGGTCAGAGCTTGCGGAGGCGGACCCGCTGCACCGCGTGGTCCGAGCCCTTCGTGAGCACCAGGGTCGCCCGGCCCCGCGTGGGCAGGATGTTCCGCTCGAGGTTGGGCGCGTTGATCGACTCCCAGATCTTGAGGGCCCGCTCGGTCGCCTCCTCGTCGGAGAGCGAGGCGAACCGCCGGAAGTAGGAGTCCGGCTTGGTGAACGCGGTGCGGCGCAGCTCGAGGAACCGGTCGACATACCACTGCCGGATGTTCCGCGTGCGGGCGTCGACGTAGATCGAGAAGTCGAAGAAGTCGCTCACCGCCACCGTCGACTCGTCGACGGAGGACGGCCGGGCCGGCTGCAGCACGTTCAGGCCCTCGACGATGAGCACGTCGGGCTTGCGGACCACCACCTCCTCGCCCGGCACGATGTCGTAGATGACGTGCGAGTACACGGGCGCGCGGACCTCGGCCTGCCCCGCCTTGATGCGGGACAGGAACCGGATCAGGGCGCGCCGGTCGTACGACTCGGGGAAGCCCTTCCGCTCCATCAGACCCCGCCGTTCCAGCTCGGCGTTCGGGTAGAGGAAGCCGTCGGTGGTGATGAGCTCGACGCGCGGCGTCTCGGGCCAGCGGGCGAGCATCTCGCGCAGGACGCGCGCCGTCGTCGACTTCCCGACGGCGACGGAACCCGCCACCCCGATGACGTACGGGGTGCGGGGCGGATCCTCGTGCAGGAAGGTGGACGTCGCGTCGTGCAGGCCACCGGTGGCCTGCACGTACAGGTTGAGCAGGCGCGACAGGGGGCGATAGATCGCGTCGACCTCGGCCAGGTCGATCGGGTCGCCGAGTCCCCGCAGGCGCTCGACGTCCTCGTCGGTCAGCGGCAGCGGTGTGGACGCCGACAGGCGGCTCCAGGCCGCGCGGTCGAGATCCACATAGGGCGAGGACGGGGCGAGGGCGAGCAGGTGCTCGCCGAGGTCCGTCGTCGGATGGGAAACCACCTGCAGCATTGTGCCCCACCTAGCGCGGGGAATCGCTACCCGTCGTGGTTCGGCCGCCCGTGGCCGGCCGTGGCGGGCGGCACAACCGCTCTGTGAGCCCGGTCATGCGGGGCGAACGAGAACCCTCGTTAGACTCGCCCGCATGTGCGGGATTGTGGGTTACACGGGAACTGCAGCGACTACGGCGGACGGAAACGCCTCGGGTGCCGTCGCGCCGTCGGGCAGGCCCCTCGACGTCATCATCGAGGGTCTGCGGCGCCTGGAGTACCGCGGGTACGACTCGGCCGGGGTCGCGCTCGTCGCGCCCGGGCTGGACGGCGTGGCCTGGGCCAAGAAGTCGGGCAAGCTGGCCAACCTGATCGAGGTTCTCGACCATGACCCGCTGCTCGCCGCCACCGCGGCGATCGGGCACACGCGCTGGGCCACGCACGGCGGCCCCACGGACGCGAACGCCCACCCGCACCTGGCCGACGGCGACCGGCTCGCCGTGATCCACAACGGGATCGTCGAGAACTTCGCGCAGCTCAAGGCCGAGCTGCTGGCGGACGGCGTGACGTTCCGCTCCGAGACCGACACCGAGGTGGCCGCGCAGCTCGTCGCCAAGGCGTACCGCGAGACGGGGAACCTGACGGAGGCCATGACGGCCGCCGCCGGCCGCCTGCACGGCACGTTCACGCTGCTCGCCGTGCACGCCGACGCGCCGGAGACCGTGGTGGGCGCCCGGCACGACTCCCCGCTCGTGGTGGGGCTCGGCGAGGGCGAGAACTTCCTCGGCTCCGACGTCGCGGCGTTCATCGCGCACACCAAGGAGGCCCTGGAGCTGGGCCAGGACCAGGTCGTGACCATCACGCCGACGTCCGTGGCCGTGACCGACTTCGACGGCAAGCCCGCCGAGGCCAAGCGCTACACCGTGGACTGGGATGCGGCCGCCGCCGAGAAGGGTGGCTTCGCTTCCTTCATGGACAAGGAGATCCACGACCAGCCGCAGGCCGTCGCCGACACGCTGCTCGGCCGCACGGACGCCTCCGGCGCGCTCGTGCTGGACGACCTGCGCATCGACGAGTCAGTGCTGCGCGCGGTGAACAAGATCATCGTCGTCGCCTGCGGCACCGCCGCCTATGCCGGGCACGTGGCCAAGTACGCGATCGAGCACTGGTGCCGCATCCCCGTCGAGGTCGAGCTGGCGCACGAGTTCCGCTACCGCGACCCGATCGTCGACGAGCGCACCCTGGTGGTGGCCGTGACGCAGTCCGGCGAGACCATGGACACCCTGATGGCCGTGCGGCACGCGCGCGAGCAGGGCGCCAAGGTGATCTCGATCGTCAACACCCACGGCTCCACGATCCCGCGCGAGTCCGACGCCGTGCTGTACACGCACGCGGGCCCCGAGATCGCCGTCGCCTCCACCAAGGCGTTCCTCGCGCAGATCACGGCCGCCTACGTGCTGGGCCTGTATCTGGCGCAGCTGCGCGGCAACAAGTTCCCCGACGAGATCGGCGCGCTGCTCGACGAGCTGCGCGACATGCCGCGCAAGATCCAGACCGTCATCGAGCGCGGCGAGTACGTGCGCGCGACCGCCCGGTCCATGGAGAAGTCCGACAAGGTGCTGTTCCTGGGGCGGCACGTCGGGTTCCCCGTGGCCCTGGAGGGCGCGCTCAAGCTCAAGGAGCTCGCGTACATCCACGCGGAGGGCTTCGCCGCCGGCGAGCTCAAGCACGGGCCGATCGCCCTGATCGACGAGGGCCAGCCCGTGTTCGTCGTGGTGCCCTCGCCGCGCGGGCGAGACTCCCTGCACTCCAAGGTCGTCTCCAACATCCAGGAGATCCGCGCCCGCGGCGCGCGCACGCTCGTGATCGCCGAGGACGGCGACGACGAGGTGGCCAAGTACGCCGACGAGATCTTCTGGATCCCGCAGGCGCCGACGCTGCTCCAGCCTTTGCTCGCGGTGGTGCCGCTGCAGATCTTCGCGATGGCGCTCGCGACCGCGAAGGGCCTGGACGTGGACCAGCCGCGCAACCTCGCCAAGTCCGTGACGGTGGAGTAGCCGGTCGTTGATCGTGGTCCGGCCGTCGAGCCGCAAGGTACTCGTCCAGGGGCCGCCGAGCCGCAAGATACTCGTCCATCCGGGTTCGGATCGACGGGTTTGCGACGGTTCGACGCCTGGATCCACGCGTTGGATTCGGGTCGACGCCGGTCGTGGAGCCAGTTGGGTGGGTAACGTGCGGTTGGGGGCGGCGGCGTGGACGCGCAGCTTGCGGTTCGGCGTTCTGTCGCCGGGCATGGCGAGCGTCCGAGGTGTGGCACGCTCGGCGGCGTGGACCTCGAGAACCTCTCCGACGAAGTCGAGATCATCAGCCGCGTCTACGCGCGGGTGCACGGTCTGGAGCGCACCGACGACTGGCTCGTGCTGAAGCTCCACGAGGAGGTCGGCGAGCTCACCCAGGCGTTCCTCAACCTGTCCGGCCGCTCGCGGGACAGAGGCCTGTCCGACGACGAGACGCGCGACGCGTTCCGCGGCGAGGTCGCGGACGCCCTGGCGCAGCTGCTGCTCGTGGCCCGGCGGTTCGACGTCGATCTGACGGAGGAGCTGGAGCGCAAGTGGTTCCGCTGGCGGCACCTGGTCCAGCCGGAGGACACCGCAGGCATCCGGGATGTCGGTGACCCCGTCTAGCCTGTGGGCCTGACGAGAGGAGTACGCATGGCGTACGTGGAGGTCGACGGGGTTCAGGTGCACTACGTGGAGCACGGGCCGGCTGGTCCCGGGGTGACCACGGCGGTCATGGTCCATGGGTTTCCCGTGGACCACCGCCTCACGACCAGTGCGTTCGAGCCGGTCTTCGCGGACCGGCCGGGCTGGCGTCGCGTCTACGTCGACCTGCCGGGCATGGGCCGGACGGCGGCGCCCGGCGTGGGGAGCACCGACGACGTCTTCCGGATCCTGCGGGGAGCTGTCGAGGCGCTGGTGCCCGAGGGCGCGTACGTCGTCGTCGGGCAGTCGTACGGCGGGTACATGGCGCGTGGGCTCGCCGCCGCCGACCCGGAACGGGTCGCGGGCCTGGCCACCGTCGTGATGCTGGTCGAGCCGCGCCACGAGCTGCGACAGCTTCCGGTGCGCCGGGTGCTGGTTCGCGACCCGGAGCTGGCCGAGCGGGTCGGGGTCGAGGCGCTCGAGGCGGAGGAGGTCCTCGTGGTGCAGACCGAGGAGACCTGGGAGCGGGCACGCCAGGAGGTGGACCCCGGGCTCGCCGCGGCCGACCCGGTGGTGACCGCGCGGATCGAGGCGAGCTACGCGGGTACCTTCCCCGTCGAGCCTGCCGCGTTCGAGAAGCCGGTGCTGATCCTCGTCGGGCGCCAGGACTCGATGACGGGCTACCGCGACGCGTGGGGCCTCGTCGAGCACTACCCGCGGGCGACGTTCGCCGTGCTGGACCGGGCCGGGCACGCCCTGAACATCGAGCAGCCCGCGCTGTTCGGGGCACTCGTGCGCGAGTGGCTGGACCGGGTCGAGGAGGCGCAGCAGGCCTGAATAGGGGGTGGGGGTCAGCTCGCCACGGCGACGAACACGAGCAGCGTGACGATCGCCGCGATCACGACGCCGAACACGACGACCATGATGACGGGGAAGGGGAGCTTGTCGTCGTCCTCGGTCATGGCGGCCTCCTACATGTGAAAGGTGGCGCTCTGCCGGTACGATGCAGGCGCCACCTTTACCTCTGCATTACTAGATCAGGATGCCGCAAACCGGGCATGATGCGCAAGGCCGGAGCCTGTGGGAGACCGAAGAAGATCGGCGGCGACCGTAGGCTGAGCCCATGATCATCGGGACGGGCATCGACGTGGTCGACGTGGACCGGTTCATGGAGACCCTCGAGCGCACTCCCCGACTCCGCGAGAAGCTGTTCACGGAGGCCGAGCGCGACCTGCCGCCGTCGTCTCTCGCCGCGCGGTTCGCCGCGAAGGAGGCCATCGCCAAGTCGCTCGGCGCTCCGGGGAACCTGCGCTGGCACGACGTCACGGTGCACCGCACGATAGGCGGCCCGCCCCGCATCGACGCGAGCGGCACCGTTGCCGCCCGCGCCGCCGAGCTCGGCGTGCGCACCTGGCACATCACCATCTCGCACGACGCGGGCATCGCATCAGCCATGGTGATCGCGGAGGGGTGACCTTCCTGTGTCCGGGGCCGGCACAGAAGACGCCTGCGCGAACTGGGCCGACGAGGCGCCTCCAGACGGCGGCTCACCTGTTTCGTCCCTTGACGTTCGCGCAGGCGTCTTCCGTGCCACCCCCTCGGCGACGGGCGCACCCCTGGGCCGCTGGGGTGCTCGGGTCTACTGGAGGTGCGGGATTACCTGCTTTTCGAAGAGCTCGAGGCCCGACTGGTCGTAGGCCGCCTCCTGGAAGTACGTGATCGCGTACTCCAGGCCGCGGGCGCGCATGTCCTGCAGCCGCTCGACGATCTGCTCGGGCGTCCCGGTCAGGAGCCCGTTGCGCCAGGTGTGGATCTCGTGCTCGGCCTTCTCGGGGGCCCACTTGCGCAGGTGCGCCTCGATCCAGGCCAGGCGGTCCGCGACGTCGGCCTCGGTCTCGCCGATCACCACGTTGTAGTCGGCGGACCGGGTGATCTCTCCGAAGTCCCGGCCCACGTCCTTGCAGTGCGCCTCCAGCACGCGCGACTTGTGCGCGAAGCCCTCCGGCGAACCGTCGAAGTTGGTGTACTGGGCGTGCTGCGCGGCGATGCGCAGCGTCTTCTTCTCGCCGCCGCCCGCGACCCACAGGGGGATGGACGGCACCTCGGTGCCGCCGTCGCCCACCGGGAGCTGCTGCAGCGGCTGCGGGTAGCAGAGCGCGCCGTCGACCTGGTACTGCTTGCCCTCGAACGTGCCAGAGGACCCGGTGCGCCACATGTTCGCCATGATCTGCACGCCCTCGTCGAGCGCGCGCAGACGCTCGCCCGCGGACGGGAAACCGTGGCCGTAGGCGCGCCACTCGTGCTCGTACCAGCCTGCGCCGATGCCCATCTCGACACGGCCGCCCGAGACCGTGTCGACGGTCGAGGCGATCTTGGCCAGGTGTGCCGGGTTGCGGTACGCCATGCAGGTGCACATCTGGCCCAGGCGGATGCGCTGGGTGGCCGCCGCGAACGCCGCCATCAGGGTCCACGCCTCGTGCGTGGCCTCGGTGGTGACCTGCGGGACGGTGTGGAAGTGGTCGTAGACCCATGCTGAGGTCCACGCGAATTCGCCGCCCGGGATGGCCTCGCCTGCTGCCTGGTTCTCCGCGCGGTGCACAAGGGACAGCATGGATGCCCACTGGTCGGCGGGCGCGATGTCGACCAGGTCGAGGCGCCAGCCCTGCGGGATGAAGAGTCCGAATCGCATGGCCCGACCCTATGCCGACCGGGTTCCCGGCGGGAGGGGCCGTCCACGATGGCTGATTTTGTACCTCGGACGGCGGTGGACGCGGCACTATAGGGCTGTGAAAGACGCGTGGAGTTCCGACGAGGTGCGAAAGGCCGAAGAGCCGCTGATCGCAGCCGGTGAGCCGCTGATGGCCAGAGCGGCATACGCGCTGGCCCAGGCGGTGCTCCGGGAGGTGGCGGCTCGTCGTGCCGACGGCGGCCCGGGCCGGCCGGCGCGTCCGAGCGGCGTCCGGCTGCGTGGCAGCCTCGGATCGGACGGGCTCCCCGGAACAGCCAGGGCCAAGTCCGGCCGCAGCGCGGGCGCCCGCGGCGACGTGCGCGGCGCCCGCGCCCTGCTGCTCGTCGGCCCCGGCAACAACGGCGGCGACACCCTGTTCGCCGGCGCGCACCTCGTGCGGCGCGGCATGACGGTCACCGCCGTACTCGCGTCGACCCGCGCGCACGAGGAGGGCCTCGACGCGTTCCAGGCTGCGGGCGGGCACGTGGTGACGCTCGCCGACATCCGGGTGCCGTCCGTGGTCCGGTCCGCCCTCGACTCCGACGTCGTGCTGGACGGGCTGGTCGGCGTCGGCGCGCGGGGAGCCCTGCGGCCGCCCGCGGGCGGCCTGGTGCGCACGCTCGCCGAGGCCCGCGAGACCGCGGGGAAGCTGTGGCCGTACACGGTCGCCGTCGACATCCCGAGCGGCATCGGCGTGGACGACGGCGTGGTGCCCGGTCCGGTCCTGCGCGCGGACCGCACGGTGACGTTCGGCGCCCTCAAGCCCGGCCTGCTCCTGCCGCCCGCCGCACACCTCGCCGGAGAGGTCGAGCTGGTCGACGTCGGCTTCCCCACCGCCTCGGACCGGAGCTCGGCCGCGGCGCGACGCGCAGCCCTGGGCCGGCACGCGATGGGCGCCACGGACACGGCGTCGGGCCGCGTGCTGCGGATGGAGCCCGCCGACATCGCCGCTCTGTGGCCCGCCCCCAGCGCCCACGACCACAAGTACACGCGGGGCGTGGTGGGCGTGATCGCGGGGACGAGCACCTACCCGGGCGCCGCGGTGCTCGCGACGTCGGGCGCCGTGCTGGCCGGCCCCGGCATGGTGCGCTACCTGGGGCCCGAGGCGGTCGGCACGCGCGTCCTGCTGGCCCGTCCCGAGGTGGTCGTGGCGGGCGGACGGGTGCAGTCCTGGGTGCTGGGTCCCGGCGTCCCCGGCCTCGGCCCCGAGGACGGGCCGGACGACGACGGCCAGGCCCGCCGGATCTTCGGGGCGCTCGCCGCCGTGACCGGCGTGCTGTCGGAGGACGTGACCGGCGGCAAGATGCCGGCGGTCATCGACGCGGGGGCGCTCACGATGCTGGAGCACCGGCTCCCGGCCTGGGCGGTCCTGACCCCGCACGCCGGCGAGCTGGCCGAGCTGCTGCAGGGGTTCGGGCACGATGTCGACCGGGCGGCGGTCGAGGCGCGACCGCTGCACTGGGTACGGACCGCGCACCAGGCGACCGGCGCCACGGTGCTGCTCAAGGGCGCGATCACGGTGGTCGCCGGACCGGGCGACGCCTACGCGCAGGCGGACGCGCCGGCCTGGACCGCCACCGCCGGCTCGGGCGACGTCCTCGCGGGCATCCTGGGGGCGCTGCTCGCCGGCCGCTCCGCCGACGTCGTCGAGGACCAGACCCTCGCGGCCCGCCTCGCGGCGGCCGCGGTGCTGGTGCACGGCCGGGCCGCGGCGCGGGCGTCCGCGGGCGGCCCGGTGGCCGCGCTGGAGATCGCCCAGGCGGTGCCCGCCGTGGTCGCGGAGCTCCTGCGCGCCTGACGTCCGCGCCGATGCGGGCTAGGGTGGCGGCGATGAGTCAACGTGTCGTCGCCTGGGGTCAGGAGCTGCGTGAGGTCCACAAGCGGCTGCGGGAGGCCCTCGGGCTCGCCCGGTCCGCGGTCCAGGACGGCGCGTCCGGGCCGACGGCGGTGCGGGACCTGCAGCTCTACTGCATCGGCTTCTGCGCGGCGCTGACCGGCCACCACCGCGCCGAGGACGCCACGCTGTTCGACGTCGTGCTCGCGGCCGAGCCGGACCTCGCACTCGTGATCGCCGACCTGAAGCGGGACCACTCCATGCTGGACCAGCTGCTGGGCGAGCTGGAGCGTGGCGCGAGGTCGGGCGCGGACCGGGACGAGCTGCTGCGGCACCTCGACGGCATCGAGGCCGTCATGGAGACACACTTCCGGTTCGAGGAGAAGAAGCTCGTCGGCGTGCTCGACGAGGCGGACCGTCCCGAGGCCGACAAGCAGAAGATGCTCGGCCCGCTGGCCTGATCCAGCCTGCGTGAAATGGGCATTCCGGAATTATTTCCGGGGTGCTTCAGTTTCTCGCGCCTGTCCGAGATGGGGCGGGTGCTGCCGTAATTTCCCGTACCACAGTCTCGATCTGCACGATTCATGTCCTGCCATAGACTCCTGAGGCGCTGCTCATCAATATCCATGTAAGTGGCGAATTGGGGTTTGCGTGCCATCAAGTTACGGGCCTTCCGTGGCCGTTCCTTCGGCAGTTCCGGAGGTACGAACGAGCCAGGCGGGCAGCAGGGGGAGGGACCGCATGGTCCACGGGCGTGATCGAGAGCTGCGAGTCATCGGGCACTTCGCGACCGACCTGGACCCGACGGTCCTGGTCGTGCGCGGGCTGAGCGGGATCGGCAAGACCGCAACGGTGCTGCAGGCGCTGAAGCAGGTCGGCGCGGGATCGTCGGCAGTCCGGGTGGTCCGGCCGTGCTCGCCGCGCCCTTCGGCGCACGACCTGGACAACAGCCGGCGCATCGACCTGGCGGCCTGGTCGGTGCCGGACGACCCGGAGCACGACTTCGACTTCGACGCCGCGGGGTTCCTGCGGGCGGTCTCGGCGTGGGCCGGCGACGGCGCCTCCGGACCGCGCGTCCTCTTCGTCGACGACGTCGGGGTGCTGACCCCGGCACGCGCGCGCTGGCTCCAGCGCCTGGCGGACGAGGCGTACGGGCAGGACTGGCGGGTGATCGCCGCCGTGCACAGCATCGCCGTCGAACCGCTCTCCGACGACGTCGAGGTGCTCGAGCTCGGTCCGCTCGACCGGAACTCCCTGCGCCGCGTGCTCGACATGGAGCTGAGCGCCCCGGTGGCCGCCGACGTCGTCGAGCACCTGCGCTGGTGGAGCGCCGGCAACCCCCGCCTTGCCCTCGAGCTCGCGGGCTCGCTGAGCACGGCCGAGCTGCGCGGGGACGCCTCCTGGGCGGGGCCCGACGCCGTCGGCTCGGCGGCCCGGCGGGCCTACCGCGCGATGCTGGCCGGGCTCGACCCGGCGACGATGACCGCGCTCGCGGCCGCGCCCCTGGGCGGTGCCTCCCCGGCCCGCCGGGACGGGCGCACGACGGTGCGGCACCCGCTGCTGGCCCTGCTGTGCCGCGAGGCGCGAGGCGCCGACGGGCCTGCAGACCGCGAGCACCCCGCCGTGGACCTGGACGTGGCCGGCCTTCGCGCTGCGGCGGGCATCCTCGACGGGCTCCACCTGGACGAGCTGCCGGCGCGCGCCTGGGCGGTGGTCGCAGCGACACCGGACCCACGCCTCGCCGCGCGCGCCGTCGGCGTCTCGCTGATGACCGGCCGCGCCTGGATGGACCACGTGGACGGCCCGCTGGTGCCGGACGGGGTCGGCCCGGAGTGGACCGACCACCTCTGGTGGCGGGACCCGGCGGCCGTCGGCGCGGAGGCTCGCGCCGCGGGCGGGCGCGTCGCCGCGACGCTGCTGCGCCTGGAGGGCTCCGGCGAACTGCCCCACCCTGGCGCGCTGCGGGCCGACCTGCGCCTCCTCGGGCCGACGCCCGGCCAGGACTGGGTAGGCGTCGACCTCCGGGTGCGGGCACTGCTGATGCTGGGCGACGTGGTCGGCGCGCGCGGCCTCCTCGCCGACCACTCCGGCGCGACGTCGGAGCGCACCGTGGCGGAGATCGTGGCGCGCGACCTCGCGGCGGCCCGGGTCGCCTCGTTCGACGGGCGGGCCGTCGACGTCCGGGCGCACCTCGCGCACGCGGCCGAGCTGCGGCCCTCGGTCGACGAGTGGCTGCCGGCGCGCGGCATGCGCGCCGCGGCGGACGCGGTCGTCGACGGGACCGTCCCGGCGAGCACGATGCCGGCGCAGGCGGGCAGCTGGTCGGCGCGGGTGCTCGGCGAGTACGCCGCCGACCTGGGTGCCGCGCACCTCGTCGTCGGGCAGGCGGAAGGGGCGGTCGCGCTGCTGACCATCGCGCTCGAGCACTGCGCCTGGCCGTACCGCGGGCGCGTGCAGGTGCGGTGCGACCTGGTGGAGGCCGTGCTGGCGTCGACGTCGCCGGGCAAGGTGGGCCCGCGGGCGCAGCGGCTGCTCGAACCGCCGGTCGCGCCCGAGGAGCGCACCGCCCCGGACGTCGCGGCGGCCCACTCCCGGCTCGGCGCCCTGCTGGCCGACGACGGCACGCCGTCGGCCGCGTTCGAGGCGGCGCTGCACGCGCCGCAGGCCCCGATGTCGCCGTGGCAGCGCGTGCGCATGCTGGTCGCGTACGGCCGGTACGCGGTGACGCGCGGCGGCCGCGCGACGGGCAACGCGATGCTCGACGAGGCCCGGACGCTGGTGCGCCTGGCCGGGATGGCCGGGTGGCTGCGCGGGATCGACACGTTCCTCGCCGAGGCCGACGCGACCGGCGGCGCCGACCCCGAGTGGGAGGTGCTCGGCGGTCACGAGCGAGAGATGGTCCGGCTCGCGGTGCACGGCGCGACGAACTCGCAGATCGCCCAGGCGACCTTCGTGTCCGAGCGGACGGTCGTGAACCGGCTGCGCCAGGCGTACGCGACGCTGGGCATCCGGGACCGGAGGGACCTGGTCCGGCTCGCCGAGACGCGTCCACCGGCCTGGCTCGTCAGCAGCTGACCTGTCGCCGGAACGCAGAATTTTCACCCGCAATTGGCGCTACTTTTCACCCGGCATTTCGGACGACCTTCACTTCTCTCCGCCCACGTGCGTGGGGCTGCCTTTGTCGCGCTCCTGACCACCCCGAACGCACGGTGACTTGCGTTGCGTTGCGTCAACGCACGATTACCGCCCTGCCTGGCAGGTCCCTGAGAACCACTGTTCGCTGAAGCCCGGGCACCGGTGTGTTCTACGCCACCGCCCCCAACCGATCCGGACGTGATCACGTACCGATCCGGACGCTTTTTCTTGAAGCGTGAATATGGAGGAGTGAGTTCTCTTGAACCGAACGCAAGTACCGTCCCGACGCCGGAGGGGAAGCGTCCCGTGGCGCCGGTCCCTGGCGACGGCCGCGGCAACAGCAGTGGTGGTCACGGCCACCGGACTGCCGGCGGTCGCAGTGGACAACTACCCGGACGAGCCGTCGGAGGCCGCTGCGAGCGTCCTCGACTCGACGCTCTTCCAGGAGGCGCTGCTCGCAGGTGCCTACTCGGAGGCTGGCTCGGAGTCGAACCCCGGGCCGAACGAGGGCAACCTCAATGTCGAGCTGCTCGGCTCGGAGCTCGTCAAGATCGGCGACGTCGAGGTTCCCCTCGACCAGATCATGGACTTCGGTCAGCTCGGTGCGCTGGCCAGCAAGAGCGAGGCGTCGTCCCCGGTCGACGCGTACGCGGTCTCCGGCCTGGCCGGCGCGGACGGCGGCGTGACCCTGGACGGAGCGACCGAGGACTTCGGCAAGGCGACCGTGGACGTCCTGTCCGCCGCACGCCTGCTGGGCGTCGACGGCCTGACCGACCAGATCGTCGACCAGCTCCTGCTCGAGGCAGGCGCGGGCGCGGCCGAGGCCAAGGCCGAGAACGGCGTCATCCTGGACCAGGACGGCGTGGGTGGCCTCGGCCAGTACCGCGTGGGCGACCTGGACCTGTCCATGCACTCCCCGGTCATCGAGAACGCTGCCTCGTCGATCTACGACATCGGCGGCACCATCGACACGACCGTCGAGGACCTCGTCAACGAGAACCTCGACGACAGCGCATTGACTGGCCTGTTCGACGCGGTCCCGGGTGTTCCGACGCCCTCGATCACCGTGGACAGCAACATGCAGGAGAACCTGTTCCAGTCCGTCGTGGGCGAGCCGATCACCTCGGCGAACCAGCTCATCACCATCGACCTGTCGACCGGTGAGCTGCAGATCCACCTCGACAAGCTGGTGGACAACCCCGACGAGACCGAGGGCGGGCTCAACGAGCTGCCCCCGAACTACGAGCTCATCGACGACACGACCTACCCGCTGATCGCGGAGACCGTGCACGAGCTGATGCAGGAAGTCACGCGCGTCCTCATCGGTGCGATCGAGGACTCGCTGAACTCCGTCACGGTGAACATCGCCTTCTACGAGGAGGGCGCCCTGGGCACCCTCGACGTGTCGTGGTCGCTCCCGCTGGCGGACGCCGTGAACGGCGACTTCCCCGAGGCCGTCAACAACAGCACGGGCACCCTGGCGCCGGTCGCCACGGTCCTGGTCAGCACCATCAACACGGTCGGCCCGGCGCTCGCGCCGATCCTGGCCCCGGTGTACGACCTGCTGATCAGCGACGAGGGTGACAACATCTTCGAGCTGCTGATCAACGACATCAAGACGGACTCCATCACGGCGCCGATCCGCGAGATGCTCTCGCCGGTCTTCGACGTGCTGGCGCAGGTCCTGTCGATCCAGATCAACCACCAGGTCACCGAGACCTCCGTGTCCCCGACCTCCACCGCGGCCGAGGCCGCTGAGGTCGTCACCTCGCTCGACCTGTCGGCGCTGAGCATCGCCCTGCTGCCGGCCAACGAGGTCGCGCGGATCAACCTGGGCAACGCCGCCGTGCGCATCTCGCCGGACGGCGACGGCCCGGGCGGGATCACCCCGTCGCTGACGGTCAGCCCCGAGTCGGTCGCTCCCGGTCAGTCGACCGTCGCGACGGGCGAGGGCTACACCCCGGACTCAACGGCCACCGTTCAGCTGGAGGACCCCGAGGGCAACCCCGTGGGTGACGCCATCCAGGTCGAGACGGACGCGGACGGCTCGTTCACGACGCCGGTTCCGGTTCCGGCCGACGCCGAGCTGGGCGACTACTCGGTAGTGGGCACCGACGACACGACGGGCGAGGCCGCCGAGGCTCCGCTGGCCGTGGTCGCCGGCTCCGACATCTGCGCCATGGACCCGACCCTGACGGTCGAGCCCGGCTCTGCCTACCCGGGCGACACCGTCTCGGTCGTGGGCCAGGGCTTCCCTGCCGGCGTCCCGGTCGTCGTGCAGCTGCGCGACGCCGAGGGCAACGCGGTCGGCGAGCCGATCACGGTCACCCCGGACGCGGCCTGCGGCTTCATCACGGAGCTGATCGTCCCCGAGGACGCCGAGCCTGGCGACCACGTGGTCGGGGCCGTGCCCTCGGACGGCAGCGAGGGTGCCGAGGCACCGCTCGAGATCCTCGACCCGGGCACCAACCCCCCGGCCGAGTGCACCGACCCGACCATCACCGCCGACCCGATCTCGGTCGAGGCCGGCGACGAGGTCACGATCACCGGTACGGGCTTCCCGGCCGGCGCGACGGTCACCGTGCAGCTCCTCGACACCGAGGGCAACAAGATCGGTGACCCCGTCACCGTGACGGTGGGCGAGGACTGCGGGTTCACCACCCCGATCACCGTTCCCGAGGGCACCCCGCCGGGCGTCATCATCGTGGACGCTCAGCCGGATGATGGCAGCGAGGGCGCGCAGACGCCGATCGTCGTCACCGAGGGCTTCAGCGGTAGCGAGCGGGACCTGACGGCGAGCTTCGAGAAGCCGACCGTCGAGCAGGGTGGGGAGCAGACCTTCTTCGCCTCCGGCTTCGACGCCGGTGAGTCGGTCGAGGCCTTCATCAACTCGACCGGCATTGCGCTGGGGACCCAGGAGGCCGACGCGGACGGCAACGTCGCGTGGACCTTCACGGTCGAGGAGAGCCTCGAGGTCGGTCGCCACCAGGGTGTCGCCGTCAGCACGGTCGAGGGCGACTCGGCCTCGGCCACCTTCGACGTCATCGCGGGCGCCGGTTTCGCCGGTGACGACGACGGTGACGACCCGGGTGCGGGTGCCGGTGACGGTCTCGCCAGCACGGGTGCGAACGTGACGGCTCTGATCGCCGCCATGGTGCTGCTCCTCGGCGCCGGTGCGGTCATGATCAAGCGTCGCCGCGAGATCAGCCAGGCCTTCGCCACCGCGATGGGCCGGTTCTCGGACGACAAGCCTGTTGTCTGATGAGCTGAGTCTCTGACGCAGCAAGCAAGTGTCTGACGCAGAACGACCGGCCCGGTGCGACGTCGTCGCACCCGGGCCGTCCGGTGGGGGAAGGGGCCCCACGAGGGCCGGTATGAATGGTATAAGGGGGGGTCGTGCCAGAACAGTAGTCGCGAACGGGGGGGGTTC